>NZ_OZ060386.1:0-300000 GCF_964059055.1 Buchnera aphidicola (Neophyllaphis podocarpi)
TTATACACAATTTAATTAACATCTTAAGTATCTGTATTTTCGATACTTTTTTGACTTATCCACATATTTTTTTTTGATAATAATAACATTTTTATTATATAATTTAATATATAATTAACTAATAAAACACTTTACTTATTATTTTAATTATGTTTTATTATTTAACTAAATATTCTTTTAACTAAATACAATATGTTTATATGTTGCATTAATAATTTTGAGGAATATGTAAAATTAATATGTTGTTTTCGGAATTTTTTGATGTAATTGTTGTTGGGGGCGGTCATGCAGGAATAGAAGCTTCCATTGCATCAGCTAAAATGAGTAATAAAGTTTTATTGTTAACTCAAAAAATAGATAATCTAGGACAACTATCATGTAATCCAGCTATAGGAGGTATTGGTAAAAGTCAATTAGTTAAAGAAATAGATGCTTTTGATGGCACTATGGCTTTAATAGCTGATAAGTCTGGTATTCAGTTTAGAATATTAAACTCTAGCAAAGGTCCTGCTGTTAGATCTACAAGGGCTCAAGTTGATAGGTTATTATATAAAAAAAATGTTTTAAAAATTTTTAAAAATTTTTCTAATATTACAATCTTAGAACAAGAAGTTACAGATTTACTAATTGATAAAGATGTTATAATAGGAGTTGAAACTAACTTTGGTATTAAGTATAAAAGTAAATCCGTTATTATTTCTACTGGTACTTTTTTAGGTGGTAAGGTTTTTATAGGATTAAAAAGTTATACATTAGGAAGATTTGGGGATTCTTCTTCTGTAATTCTATCTAATAAACTACGAGAATTACCTTTTAGAATAGGAAGATTAAAAACAGGAACTCCTCCACGTATTGATTTACGTAGTATTAATTTTGATGAATTATCTATTCAACATAGTGATAAGCCTTTACCTGTTTTTTCTTTTATAGGTAAAGAGTCTGATCATCCTTCTCAATTACCTTGCTTTATAACTCAAACAAATGAGTTTACTCACGATATAGTTAGATCTGATTTATCAAATAGTCCTATGTTTATGGGTTTAATTCAAAGTGAAAGTCCAAGATACTGTCCTTCAATTGAAGACAAAATTATACGTTTTTCCGATAAAAAATCTCATCAAGTATTTTTAGAACCTGAAGGTTTATCAAGTATAGAAATATATCCTAATGGAATTTCAACTAGTTTACCTTTTGAAACTCAAGTTAAAATTATAAGATCTATCAAAGGTTTAGAAAATGCTAAAATTATTAAACCTGGATATGCTGTTGAATATGATTTTTTTGATCCTAGGGATTTAAAATTAACTTTAGAAAGTAAATTTATTCAGGGTTTATTTTTTGCTGGTCAAATTAATGGAACAACAGGATATGAAGAAGCTGCTGCTCAAGGTTTATTATCTGGTATTAATGCATCTTTATATTCTAAGGATTTAGAAGGATGGTATCCTAAAAGAAGTGAAGGTTACATTGGAGTTTTAATTGATGACTTATGTACTCAAGGTATTAAAGAACCTTACAGAATGTTTACCTCTAGATCTGAGTATAGGTTATTATTAAGAGAAGATAATGCAGATATTCGTTTTACTGAAATAGCTAAAAAATTTAATTTAATTAGTGATATTAGATGGCGTCTTTATAATGAAAAGATTGAAAATATTTATTTAGAGAAACAACGATTAAATAATTTGATATTACATCCTTATTCTAAAAATTCCAATTTGTTAAATGATATTCTAAAAATTAAAATTAGTAAATCTACTAATGGTTTATCTTTATTAAGTAGACCAGAATTGAATTATAAAATTCTTACATCTTTCAATTTTTTTGCTCCAGGAATTAATGATAAACAAGCTTACGAACAAATTGAAATAGATTGTAAATATTCAGGTTATATAAAAAGACAAGAGAAAGAAATTAATAAATATATAAATAATGAAAATATTTACTTGCCTACTAATTTCGATTATTCTAGTATAAACAGTTTATCTAAAGAAGTTATTCATAAGCTTAATAAATATCATCCTATTACTTTAGGTCAAGCATCTCGTATTTCAGGGATTACTCCTGCGGCTATTTCAATATTGTTAATTTATTTTAAGAAAAAATACTTTAGAAAAAATTAATTTTTATATTTTATTTTCTTTATTTCATTTTATATTTAAACTTAATTTAATAATCTCTAATTTAAAATTTATTTTATATAATCAAGAGAGCAAATTTCATGATTATTTCAAAGGGTATATCTAACTCACAAGAATATATTAGTCATCATTTACGTCATTTACAATTGGATTTACATACTTTTAAATTAGTTGATCCTCATAAAATTCCTTCTACTTTTTGGTTATTAAATGTTGATTCAATATTTTTTTCTTTTTTATTAGGTTTAATTTTTTTACTGTTTTTTTATGTTTCATCTAAAAATCTTACTATTTCATCTCCTAGTAAACTTCAAGTTTTTTTAGAAATAATTATTAATTTTATTAATAAAAATGTAGAGGAAATTTTTTTTATTAAAGATAAATTAATTGCTCCATTAGCTTTTACAATTTTTATATGGATTTTTTTAATGAATTTGATGGATTTAGTTCCAATTGATTTAATTCCATTTATAGGAAAATATTATTTTAATTTTTCATCTGTCAGATTAGTTCCTTCTGCTGATGTTAATATCACTTTATCTATGTCTATAGGTATTTTATTGTTGATTTTGTTTTATAGCATTAAAAATAAAGGTTTGTTAGGTTTTTTAAAAGAACTATTTATGACTCCTTTTAATCATCCTACATTCATGATTATAAATTTTATTTTAGAATCTGTTAGTCTTTTATCTAAACCTATTTCTCTGGGCCTAAGATTATTTGGTAATATGTATGCAGGAGAAATGATATTTATTCTTATATCTGGTCTTATTCCATGGTGGGCTCAGTGGATTTTAAATATTCCATGGGCTATATTTCATATATTGATAATATTTTTACAATCTTTTATTTTTATGGTTTTAACAATTGTATATTTATCTATGGCTTCAAAAAATCATTAATTTTTAAAAACTTATTTATATTAATTTAAATATTTTGGAGATTAAATGGAAAATTTAAGTATGGATATGTTATATATGGCTGCTGCTATAATGACTGGATTAGCAGCAATAGGTGCTGCTATAGGAATTGGTATTTTAGGTGGAAAATTTTTAGAGGGTGCCGCTAGACAACCTGACTTAGTTCCATTATTAAGAACTCAATTTTTTATAGTTATGGGTCTTGTTGATGCAATACCAATGATAGCAGTTGGTTTAGGGTTATATGTTATGTTTGCCGTTGTATAATAATATATTTTATATTTTATATCATATAATATTTTTAATTTATTTCTTAGGTTATTACAATAACCTAAGAAATTTTAATTCAAAAGGAAATAAAATTTGTGAATCTTAACTCAACTATTATTGGTCAATTGATATCTTTTATTTTTTTTGTATTTTTTTGCATGAAATATTTATGGCCTAAATTAATTAGTATAATAGAAAGCAGAAAAATTCAAATTGAAAATGATTTATTATTTATAGAAAATTCTAAAATAGAAATTAATAAAAAAATAAAAATTTCAATGAAAGAAATAGAGAAATCTAAAAAGAGAGCTTTTGAAATTATTGAAAATGCTAAAATTCAAAGTTCTTATATATTAGAAAAAGCTATATCAAAAGCTGAAGATGAAAAAAATAAAATTATCAATAAATCTTATGATGAAATAGAACATCAAAAAAAAATAGCATTTCAAGAATTAAATAAAAAAATCTCTATTTTAGCTATATCTATTTCTAAAAAAGCTATAGAAAGTTCTTTTATTAAGTATAATATAAATGATAATATGATTAATAAAATTATTTCTGATTTGTGATATTTAAGGATTTAAAATTGAATTTTAAACGTATAAATATTTCTTATCCTTATGCTAAAGCTGCATTTAATTATTCTGTGAATAATAATTGTCTTGAACAATGGAAAGAAATGTTGAGTTTTTCTAGTCAAATACTTAATGATAATTATATCCAAAATTTATTTCTTAATTCTATATATTCTCATAAAAATATGGCATCTATTTTATTATTAATTTTAGATAATAAAGTTGATAAATTTTTTAAAAATTTTATAAGATTGATAGGTATTCATAATCGTATATTAATTATAAATTTTATATTTAAAGAATTTATGATTCTTTATTATAAATATAATAATATATTAAATGTTACACTTACTTCTTGTGTTCTATTAAATAACAATGAATTAAATATTATTAAACAAAAACTAGAAAATAAATTATCTAAAAAAATTAATATATTAAATATTATTGATAAATCTATATTAGGGGGAATAATATTGCAATTTAATGATACAGTTTTTGATTTTAGTATAAGAAATAATTTAAAGCTGTTATCTGATTTTTTGCAATGTTAATTATATAAGATATGGAATTAAATTCTCTAGAGATTAGTAATCTTATTCAAGAAAGAATAGCTAAATTTAATATCTTGAGCAGCAAATTTAACAAAGGTACTATTGTATCAGTACGCGATGGAATTATAAATATCTATGGACTTTCTGATGTAATGCAAGGAGAAATGATATTAATTCCTGATGTTAACATTTATGCTATAGCTTTAAATTTAGAAAAGAATTCTGTTGGTGCTATTGTTATGGGTCCATATATTGATTTAGTTGAAGGTATGTCCGCTCAATGTACTGGAAAAATACTTGAAGTTCCTGTAGGAAATGATTTATTAGGTCGTGTAGTAAATTCGTTAGGAGATCCTATAGATGGAAAAGAAAGTATCAAACATCAATATTTTTATCCTGTAGAAGCTGAAGCTCCAGGAGTAATTGATCGTGAATCTGTAAATGAACCCTTACAAACTGGTTATAAATCTATTGATTCTATGATTCCTATAGGAAGAGGTCAGCGTGAATTAATTATAGGTGATAGACAGACTGGTAAAACTTCTATAGCCATAGATACAATAATTAATCAAAAATATTTTGGTGTAAAATGTATATATGTTGCTATAGGACAAAAATCATCTACTATTTCTGGTATTGTTAAAAAATTGGAAGATAATGATGCATTAAAATATACTATAGTAGTTACTGCTTTTGCTTCGGAATCTGCATCTTTACAATATTTAGCTCCTTATTCTGGATGTGCAATGGGAGAATATTTTCGTAATAAAGGAGAAGATGCTCTTATAATATATGATGATTTATCTAAACATGCAATTGCTTATCGTCAAATTTCTTTATTATTAAAAAGACCTCCGGGAAGAGAAGCGTACCCTGGTGATATATTTTACTTACACTCTAGATTACTTGAAAGATCTTCTAAAGTTAATTTAAATTTTATAAAAAAAAATAATAAAAATAAAAAACTTAAATTTAAGAATGGATCTTTAACAGCTTTACCTATTATTGAAACTCAATCAGGAGATGTATCTGCTTTTGTTCCTACTAATGTAATATCTATAACTGATGGTCAGATATTCTTAGAATCTAGTTTATTTAATTCAGGTGTTCGTCCTGCTATAAATCCTGGTATATCAGTATCTAGGGTAGGAGGATCTGCTCAAAAAGATATAATAAAAAAAATATCTAGCGGTATAAGAACATCTTTAGCTCAGTATCGTGAGTTAGCTGCATTCTCTCAGTTTGCTTCAGATTTAGATGATATTACACATAAACAATTAGTTTATGGTAGAAAATTAACAGAAATATTAAAACAGAATCAATATTCACCTTTATCTATTGCAGATCAATCTTTAATTTTATTTGCTGCAGAAAAAGGCTTTTTAAATGATATTCATTTAGATGATCTTTTTTCTTTTGAATCAAATATTTTAATATTTGCTCATCAAAATTATAAAGTTTTAATGGATAAAATTAATAAATCAGGAGAATATACAAAATTTATAAAAGATTCACTAATTAAATTAATTAAAGATTTTAAATCGAATTTTATTAATAAAAATTAGTAACTTAAAAATAAATAAAACTATTTAGGTAATGTAATTAAAATGGCTATTGCAAAAGAGATACGTACTAAAATAGATAGTATTACAAGTACAGCAAAAATTACGAAAGCTATGGAAATGGTTTCTGCATCTAAAATGAAAAAAACTCAAAATAAAATGCAAGCTAGTCGTCCATATTCTAAACTAATTTTAGAGATTATAAAAAATTTATCAGAGATCAAATCTGAATTTAATCATATTTATTTTCAAAATAGAACTTTAAAACGTATAGGAATTATTATTATATCTACTAATAGAGGATTATGCGGAAGTTTAAATTATAATTTATTTAAACAAATATTAAATTTTATGAATCAATACTTTAAAAAGAAAGTTGAAGTAGACCTGATTATTTTAGGAGTAAAAGGTATAGTCTTTTTTGAAAAATTAGGTATGAGTATTATTAAAAAAATTTTTAAAATAGATGAAAAATTAGAATTTTCTCAAGTATTAAATATTATCGGTTTATTTTTAGAAATGTATAAATCTAATAACATTGATAGAATATTTTTAGCTCATAATTTTTTTAAGAATGCTATGATTCAAATACCTAAAATAAATCAACTTTTACCTATTTGTACAGATATTAAAAATAAAAAATATGTTAAAAAACGTGGTTATTTCTATGAACCAGATGATGATATTAGCATATTAAATTTCTTATTAAATCGTTATTTAGAATCACAGTTATATCAGGGTATTTTAGAAAATGCTGCTAGTGAACAGGCAGCTCGTATGGTCGCAATGAAAACAGCTAGTGATAATAGTAATAATTTAATTACTGAATTACAGTTGGTGTATAATAAAATGAGACAATCTGCTATTACTCAAGAAATTACTGAAATAATTTCAGGTGCTTCTGCTATTTAAAAATATTTTAGAGGTTTTTAAAATTATAATGATTATTGGAAAAATTATTCAAATTATTGGTTCTATTGTAGATATATCTTTTCCTCAAGATAATGTTCCTAAAATATATACTGCCTTAAAGACATGTAATTTGAATAAAAAACTTATTTTAGAAGTTCAACAACAATTAGGTGATGGAATAGTTCGTGCTATTTCTATGGGTTCTTCTGATGGTTTAAAAAGAGGAAGTGAAGTAATAAGTTTGAATCATCCTATAATGGTACCTGTAGGAAAACCTACCTTAGGTCGTATTATGAATGTTTTAGGTTATCCAATAGACTCTAAAGGCCCAATAAAATCAAATACAGGAGAAAAAATTGAATTACGTCCTATTCATGGTAAAGCACCTTCTTATGAAGAACAATCTAATTCTAAAAAAATTTTGGAAACTGGTATAAAGGTTATAGACTTAATTTGTCCTTTTGCTAAAGGAGGTAAAGTAGGATTATTTGGAGGTGCTGGAGTAGGAAAAACAGTTAACATGATGGAATTAATACGTAATATTGCTATTGAACATTCTGGATATTCTGTATTTACAGGAGTAGGTGAAAGAACAAGAGAAGGTAATGATTTTTATCATGAAATGAAAAGCTCGAAAGTATTGGATAAAGTATCATTGGTATATGGTCAGATGAATGAACCTCCTGGTAATAGATTACGTGTTGCTTTTACCGGTTTAACTATAGCTGAAAAATTCAGAGATGAAGGTAATGATGTTTTATTGTTTATAGATAATATTTATAGGTATACTTTGGCTGGAACTGAAGTTTCTGCTTTATTAGGAAGAATGCCTTCTGCAGTGGGCTATCAACCTACTTTATCTGAAGAAATGGGTGTATTACAAGAACGTATAACTTCAACTAAAAGAGGATCTATTACTTCTGTACAAGCTATTTATGTTCCAGCTGATGATCTTACTGATCCCGCTCCAGCTACTACTTTTTCTCATTTAGATTCTACTATTACTCTAAGTAGACAAATATCATCTTTAGGTATATACCCTGCTGTAGATCCTTTGAGTTCTACTAGTAGACAATTAGATCCAGATATAATAGGAGTTGAACACTATAATGTTGCTAGAGGCATACAAAGTATTTTACAACGTTATGATGAGTTAAAAGATATTATCGCAATACTAGGTATGGACGAATTATCTGAAGAAGATAAAGTATTAGTTTCCAGAGCTAGAAAGATACAGAGATTTTTATCGCAGCCATTTTTTGTCGCGGAAATATTTACTGGTTCTCCTGGTAAATACGTTTCTTTAAAAGATACTATCTATGGTTTTAAAAATATTATTGAAGGTAAATTAGATTCTATTCCAGAACAAGCATTTTATATGGTTGGATCTATTGATGAAGTAATTGAAAAGTCTAAGAAAATTTAATTTTTAAATACTTTTTTAGGATTTATACTATTATGAGTTTTTATTTAAATGTTTTATCTATAAAATCTAATTTTTTTTCTGGGATAGTAAAAAAAATTCATATTTCTAGTACAGAAGGAGAATTAGGTATTTATCCAAATCATTCTCCTTTATTAACTTTAATCAAACCATGTAAATTATATATTTTGGACAAAAATAATATAGAAGAGTATATTTATATATCAGGAGGTATATTAGAAGTTCAACCTAAAAATGTTTCAATTTTAGCTGATAAAGCAATTAAAGGAATTGATTTAAATTATAAAAAAATTATTCTTTTAAAAAATAAATTTCAAAATATTATTAAAAAATCTTCTAAAATTGATAAAAATTTTTTAGCTAATTCTTTAACTTTATTAAAAATTAAAATACAACTTAAGGTTATAGAACTGACTAAAAATATTCAATCAAATAATAAATTTTAATAAAATATTTATAATCCATTTTTATAGAATATGTTATAAATATTTTTAATAAATATTTATAACATATTGTAATATTTTTATATATCAATATTAGATGCTTTTAAGGCGTTTTTTTCTATAAATTTTTTTCTAGGTTCAACAGCATCACCCATAAGAGTAGAAAATAAATTATTTGCAACTATACTATCTTGAACTGTTACTTGTAACATACGTCTTGTATCAGGATTCATTGTAGTTTCCCACAATTGAATTGGGTTCATCTCTCCTAGTCCTTTATATCTTTGTATGAAATATCCTTTTTGAGATTCTTTAATCATCCAATTTAAAGCTATATCAATATCTTTTAATTTATGTTTTTTTTCTTTTCTTATAATATACATGTTGTTTTTAACTAATTTATTTATTTTTTCACCAAAACTAGAAATTTTTTTATATTCTTTGCTTTTTAAAAATATTTTATTTAAACAAAAAGTTGTTTTCTTTTCATATTTATATATTTTAATTACTGGCTCAAAATAATTATTTATCTTATTAGTTTTTATGTTCATTTTATATGATAAGTTGTTTTTTTCTTTAGATATTAAAAAATTTAATAAATTTGATGTCCATTTAAATACATATTTTTTGTCATTTATTTTTTTTAAATATGGTTGATATATTAATGCATAAATAATGTTATAAGGAAACTCTATTGACATTGTTTTTATAATTTTTTTTATAGAATAATATTCTGTAATAATTTCTTTTAATATTAAAGATCCATTTTTATTTTTATTAATTTTATTTGATTTACTAATAAAAGATTCTTTTAATGCATTTTTTAATTGATATTTTTCCATTTCATAAATGTCTTTAATATATTTTTCTTTTTTGCCTTTTTTTATTTTAAATAAAGGAGGTTGTGCAATATAAATATGACCTTTTTCTATAATTTTCGGCATTTGCCTGTAAAAAAAAGTTAGTAATAGTGTTCTAATATGAGATCCATCAACATCTGCATCTGTCATAATTATTATATTATGATATCTTAGTTTATCTAAATTATATTCATTTTTACCTATTCCGCATCCTAAAGCCGTTATTAAAGTTGTAACCTCTTGAGATGCTAACATTTTATCAAATCTAGCTTTTTCTACATTTAATATTTTTCCTTTTAAAGGTAAAATAGCTTGATTTTTTCTATTTCTGCCTTGTTTTGCCGATCCTCCAGCAGAGTCTCCTTCAACTAAATATAGTTCTGAAAGTTTAGGATCTTTTTCTTGGCAATCTGCTAGTTTACCTGGGAGTCCAGATATTTCTATTGCTACTTTTTTTCTAGTTATTTCTCTAGCTCTTTTTGCTGCATCTCTAGCTCTTGCTGCATCTATAATTTTATTAATTATAATTTTTGAATCACCGGGATTTTCTAATAAATATTCTATAAAATATTCATGCATTAAAGATTCTACTGCTGATTTAACTTCTGAAGATACTAGCTTTTCTTTAGTTTGTGAAGAAAATTTAGGATTTTGTACTTTTACTGAAATAATTGCAGTCAATCCTTCTCTTGAATCTTCTCCTGTAGCTGTAATTTTATTTTTTTTATTATATCCTTCACGGTCAATGTAATTATTTATTGTTCTAGTTATAGCGGCTTTAAAACCTGCTAAATGTGTTCCTCCATCGTTTTGAGGAATATTATTTGTAAAACAATATAATTTTTCTTTGAATTCATTATTCCATTGCATTGCAACTTCAACTTCAATGTTATCTTTTGTATTTTTAAAATAAAAAATATTTGAATGTATAGTTTTTTTTTCTTTATTTATATGTTTAATAAATTCTTTTATCCCTCCTTTGTATTTATAATATTTTTCTATTTTTGTTCTTTGATCTTTAAGGTATATTAATAATCCTGAATTTAAGAAAGATAGTTCCCTTAATCTTTTAGATAAGATATCGAATTTAAAATCAAGAATATTTGTAAATGTTTTATTACTTGGCCAAAAACGTATTATTGTTCCAGTATGTTTATTTTTTGATAGAGCATATGTAGGGTTTTGTGGTTTTCCATGTATATAAGTTTGTTTATATACTTTTTGATCCCTATAAATTGTTAATTCTAATCTAGATGATAATGCATTTACTACTGATATTCCCACTCCATGCAATCCTCCTGAAACTTTATAAGAATTATCATCAAATTTTCCTCCAGCATGAAGTACAGTCATTATTACTTCTGCTGCTGATATACCTTCTTCTGGGTGAATGTCAATTGGAATTCCTCTGCCATTATCTTTTATTGATACAGAATTATCATTATGTATTGTAGTAATAATTTCTTTACAATATCCAGCAAGAGCTTCATCTATTGAATTATCTACAACTTCAAATACCATATGGTGTAACCCTGTTCCATCATCAGTATTTCCAATGTACATTCCAGGTCTTTTACGTACTGCATCTAAACCTTTTAAAATCTTAATATTTGAAGAATTATATGTGTTTTTCATTACTATTCCTTATGGTATTAATTTTTAGATGATATTTCTCTAATTTTTTATTTAATTATTTTCTAAAAATTATAAATTTAAGGGCATGATTAGGTGCATATTTGCATTATTATTTATTTCTTTTATGTAGATACTAGATTTAGAATCTGTAAAACTAAAACTTATTTCTTTAGATTTAGTACTATTTAATATGTCTAAAATATAATTTACATTAATCGCAATTTCAGTATTTTTTCCCATATAATTTATATATAGTTTCTCTTTCATTTCTTCTTGAAGGTTATTTTTTGCAAAAATTATTATTTTTCCTTTTTGTATATTTAATCTAATACCGCAAAATTTTTCGTTAGCTAAAATAGAAGATCTTTTTAAAGATTCTTTAAATTTATTATTATTTATATTAAAAGTGTTTTCTTTTTTATGAGATATAATTTTTTCGTATTTAGGGAATAAACCTTCAATTAATTTTGTATTAAATATTGTGTCTTCTACTTCTACTCTTAAATTATTTTCATTAATTAAAATAGTTAAATCCTCATTTTTATTTTCAATTATTTTTTCTAGTTCTAATATCCCAATTCTAGGTATTATTATTGAATGATTAATGTAAGATTTTTTTATTTTCATACAACATTTTGATAAACGATGTCCGTCTGTAGCTATAATTATGATTTTATCAAACTTTATTTCTAGCAACACTCCATTTAAGTAATTACGTACATCATTATTAGCCATAGAAAATTTCACTGATTTAATCATATTTTTTATTTTTTTTTGAGATATACAAAATTTAATTTTTTCTTTCCAATTTTTTATATTTGGAAAATTATTTACAGGAAGAGTTAAAATATTAAAATTACTTAAATTATTATTTGTTTTGATAGAGATTTTATTTTTATTTAATTCAATATTTATTATTTCATTTTCATTTATATTATTACATATACTTAAAATTTTATTTGCAGATATAGTTGTTGAACCATTTTTATATGGAGGTCTGATTGTTGTTTTTACAATAATTTCTACTAATAAATCTGTACTAATTAATTTTAGAATTCCATTACTGATTTCTATTAATAAATTAGACAATATAGGATATATACAGTTTTTTTTTATTATTGATGCGACTTTTTGTAATGGTTTTATTAAATCTATATTTTTTATGCTGAATTTCATATTTTATGATAGTCTATTTATTAAATTTGAGAAATCTTTTTTAATATTATAATATTTTTTACATAGTTGTTCTACTTTTCTACATGCATGTAATACTGTTGTGTGATCTTTACCTCCAAAAGCATTACCTATTTCTGATAAGCTATGATTTGTTAATTTTTTTATTATAGTCATAGCTATTTGTCTTGGTCTTACAATTATTTTTTTTCTGTTTCTTGATATTAAATCTGAAAATTTTATTTTATAGTAATTTGCAACTATTTTTTGAATTTTATAAATAGTAATGTTTTTTTGTTTCAATATTAATATATCTTTTAGTGATTCATTTGCTAGCTCTAAATTTATAATTTTATTGTTTATGCTAGAATTTGCTATAATTTTGTTTAATGCTCCTTCTAATTCCCTTACATTAACATTTAAATTTTTTGCTATAAAACAAGCAACTTCATATGTTAACAATATATTTTTTTCACTTGCTTTTTTTATTAGAATAGCTATTCTTGTTTCTAGTTCAGGTTGATCAATAGATATAGTTAATCCCCAGCTTAATCTAGATTTTAACCTATCTTCTACTCCTATAATTTCTTTTGGGTATCTATCACAAGTAATAATTATTTGTTGATTTTTTTCTAATAAAGAATTAAAAGTATGAAATAATTCTTCTTGAGAACGTTCTTTGTTTGCAAAAAATTGAATATCATCTATTAAAAAAGCATCTACTGAACGATAATATTTTTTAAATTTTTCAATTAAATTGTTTTTTAATGCTTTTACCATATTTTGTACGAATTTTTCAGAATGCATATATATAACTTTTGCATTATATTTATTTTGTGTTATTTGATTTACAATTGCGTGTAGTAAATGAGTTTTTCCTAGCCCTGTTTTACTGTATAAAAATAAGGGATTATAATATTTACCAAGATTTTTTGCTACTTTGATTGCTGCTTTTTTTGCTAATTTATTTGATTTACCTTCTACAAAATTATTAAAATTATTTTTTTTATTAATTTTGGAATTATAAAATATTTTTTTTATAGATTTTTTATCTTTCCATGTAGGAATAATTTTTTTTATTTTATATTTTGATCTTATTGATGTTTTAATAGATAAAGAAATTGATTTACTTAAAATTTTAAGCTTTATTTTAAGTTTATTTTTTCCGCAAAAATTATTTAATATTTTTTTTAAATTATTTAAATATTTATCCTTAACCCAATCTAATACAAATTTATTTGGTGCATATAGTACAAGAATTTTATCTTGTAACTTAGCTTTTAGTGGACGTATCCACATACTAAATTCTGTGGTTTTTAATTCATTTTGTAATTGAATAAGACATTGTTTCCAAAGTGAAAGTGACAACTTTTTACTCCACTAAAATCAAATTCTTAATATTTATTTAAATATTTATTTATTTTTAATTAATTTTATTTATATAATATCAAATATTTTATGCTAAGAATCTTTATGCTAAGAAGGTGAGTCATTTATTTTAATAATTTTATACTTAAATTAATATAAATTTTCTTTTTTTTCTCTTTTTAATTTATATTTTTAGCATAAAATTATGATTTTAAATTAAATAGAAGTTGATTGATTATACATAATTGCATTATACTAATATAATACTATATCTTATAAATTTTAAAAATATCTTTAGTAATATAAAATTATAGGTAAATATAACATGAAAAGAACTTTTCAACCTTCTGTATTAAAACGTAAAAGAGATCATGGTTTTCGTATGAGAATGTCTACAAAAAATGGAAGAAATATTTTATCTAGACGTCGTTCTAAAAATAGACAGCGCTTAACTGTTTCTTCAAAATAATTTTTTAAAAATATGAACAAAAATTATTTTTTTTCTAAAAAATTACGTTTATTAAATTATGTTGATATTAATAAAGTTTATAAGAATCATTTTTTTTTTAGAATAAAAGCATTTCAAATGATAATTTTAAGTCGTTTAAGTTACTTAGAATATCCTCGATTATGTATTAATATTTCAAAAAAATATATTAAATTATCTTGTGATCGTAATAGGATAAAAAGATTAGTACGTGAAAGTTTTAGAAAACTGCAATATGATTTAATAAAAATGGATTATATAATACTTTTTACTAGTAATATTTCTAATATAAGTAATATAATCTTAAATAGAAATTTGGGGAATTTATGGAATTATTATGTATTTCCAAATTATTAATTCTTTTTATTCGTATGTATCAAAATTTAATTAATCCTTTTATGATTTCGTGTTGTAGATTTAACCCTTCTTGTTCATCTTACGCGATACAAATGTTAGTTAGATTTAACTTATGTAAAGCTTTATTCTTAATAATAATACGAATATTTAAATGTAATCCTCTATCTTCAGGAGATTATAATATAATATTAAATAATAATAGTAAAACATCAGACATTGATGATAGCAGAGAATTAAAATAATGGGTTTAAGAAGAAATTTTTTAATATTAATTTTTTTTATATTTTCTTTTTTTATCTGGCAAAATTGGTATTTAAATAAAGACACTAATTTAGTTAAAAATGAAAATAATATAATAAATAAAGATTTAGATGTATTTAATTATCAAAATTTTATTCATGTAAAAACTGATGTGTTAGATGTGTTTATTAATAAAAATAATGGAGATATAGAAAAAGTTTCTTTATTAAAATATAATGAATCTTTAAACTCCAATAAACCTTTTACTTTATTAAAAAATTTTGATTATTTTACATATATAGCTCATAGTGGAATATCTTTTTTTGATAAAAATTCGTTATTATTTAATAGTCTGCTTCCATCAGATAATAAGTCAAACAATTTTAATTATTTAATAAATGCTAAGGATGATAAGTTACAAGTACCAATTAGTTGGAAATCTATAGATGGAAATATTATATATAATAAAATTTATGTTTTTAAAAAAGGATCTTATGATATAAGTGTTGAACATCATATTTTGAATAATTCTAATAAAAATTTAGAATTTTCTATTTTTGGTGAATTAAAACAAAGTATTAATTTACCAAAAAATAGTCTAGATTTTAAAAATAAAAATTTAACTATTAGTTCTTTTCGTGGTGCTGCTTATTCTAGTGATACTAACAAATACACTAAATATAAGTTTGATAAAATTGAAAATAATCATAATTTGAATATTATTACAAAAAGTGGATGGATAGCAATGTTAGAAAGATATTTTGTTTCTGCTTGGATTCCTGATACATCATTAATTAATAATTTTTATACTTTTAAGGATAATAAAGATATTGCTGTTATAGGATATAAGTCAGATAAAATAATTTTAAAATCTAAAAAAAATTATTTTTCTCAATCAATTTTATGGGTAGGACCAGAAATCCAAAATATAATGTCTACAATATCTCCTTATTTAGATTTAACTGTAGATTACGGTTTTTTGTGGTTTTTATCTCAGCCTCTTTTTAAAGTTCTTAGTTTTTTATATAGTTTATTAGGAAATTGGGGATGGTCTATAATAGCAATTACTTTTATTATGAAAGCTATTATGTATCCTTTAACTAAATCTCAATACGTATCTATGGCTAAAATGCGTATTTTACAACCTAAAATAGATTTAATAAAAAGTAATTTTAAAAATGACCAACAACGTATAAGTAAAGAAATTATGGATTTATATAAGAGAGAAAAACTAAATCCTTTTAGTGGTTGTTTTCCGGTAATAATTCAAATGCCAATTTTTTTAGCATTGTATTATATGCTAATGAGTTCTATTGAATTACGTCATGCATATTTTTTATTTTGGATAAAAGATTTATCTTCTCAAGATCCTTATTTTTTATTACCTGTGTTAATGGGTATTACTATGTTTTTTATTCAAAAAATGTCTCCTAGCTCAGTTACTGATCCTTTACAAAAAAAGATAATGAATTTTATGCCTGTTATTTTTACAGTCTTCTTTTTATGGTTTCCTTCTGGTTTAGTTTTATATTATATAACAAGTAATTTAGTTACTATTATACAACAAAAATTAATTTTTAAAATTTTAAATAAGAATATTAATCTAAAATAATTATTTTTTATTTAATATTATTAAATAAAATTTTAATATTTTATAAGAGAAAAATTAGTTATGTTTGTTTCAGATATAGATACTATAACTTCCCAAGCAACACCAGTTGGTCAAGGAGGTATAGGTATAATACGTGTTTCTGGCACAAGGTCTAATATAGTTTCATTAAAAATACTAAAAAAAATACCTAAACCTAGATATGCATCTTTTTTAAATTTTTTTGATATTAATGGTAATATTATAGATAAAGGAATTGCTTTGTGGTTTCCTTCTCCTAATTCATTTACTGGTGAAGATACATTGGAATTACATGCTCATGGAGGACAGATTGTTTTGGATTTAATTATTAAAAATATCTTATATATTAAAGGAATTCGTATAGCTAAACCTGGAGAATTTTCAGAAAGAGCTTTTTTAAATGGTAAGATAGATTTGACTCAAGCAGAAGCAATTTGTGATTTGATACAAGCAACTTCAGAGCATGCAGTTAGAGCTTCAATTAATTCTTTAAGTGGTGTTTTTTCTAGGAAAGTTAATGATTTATCAAGTATAATAACAAAATTAAGAGTTTTTTTAGAGACAGAAATAAATTTTGTTGAAGAATCTGGTAACTTTATTTCACATGATTTTATTACTAATAAACTTAAAAATATAATTTATAAAATACAATATATTCAAAACAAATCTAAAATAGGTAGTGTTCTTAAAGAAAGTTTTAAAATAATAATTGTGGGAAAACCAAATTCTGGTAAATCTAGTCTTTTTAATTCTTTATCTTTGCGTGATTCAGCTATAGTTACAGATATAAAAGGTACTACTAGAGATTTATTACGTGAATTTATCAGTTTGAAAAATGGTATTTTAGTAGAATTAGTTGATACTGCTGGTTTTCATAATACTTCTAACTATATAGAAAAAATTGGTATAGATCGTACTTGGAAAGAAATTAGTTCTTCTAATCATATTTTATTTGTCGTAGATAAAAGTTCTAAAGATATAAATGAATTAGAATTATATTCAGATTTTACAAAAAAAATATCTCACAAAGTTAATGTTACTTTAATCTTAAACAAAATAGATAAAATTAATGAAATACCTAAAATAAAAAAACATAATAATTTTTATTCAATTAGTTTATCAGTTTTAAATAATAAAGGGGTTGACATTTTATTAAAACATTTAAATTTTATTACAACAAATAATTGTAGTTTTGAAGGTAGTTTTTTAGCTAGAAGACGTCACTTAGAATCCATTAAATTAGCATATAATAAAATTTGTAAAGCTTATACTTACTGGAAAAAATACTTTAATTATGAATTGTTAGCTGAAGATTTAATTATTTCTCAAAAATTCTTGGACGAAATAACTGGTAAAATTACTTCAGATGATTTGTTAGGTAGAATATTTTCTAAATTTTGTATTGGAAAATAATATATTTTATTTTTTTATTTCTTTTAAATTATTTATAGTTTTGCTGCCCGAAGGTGGAATTGAACCACCGACACAGGGATTTTCAGTCCCTTGCTCTACCAACTGAGCTATTCGGGCTTTATGTCATTTTATACAAAGTAATTTTATTAAATTAAACTAATAAAAACTCTATCATATTTATATAAATTGTGTCAATTAAAATTAAAATATAAGTAAATAATTTTTTTTTAAAATATTTAATACAACCCTTGAAAGTCTTCATATTTATCCATATATATAGAAGTAAGATTCATCTTGTAGAAAAACTTGTGAATCAGTTTTTAACGATATATCAAAATTTTTACAAGGGGAGATATAATTAAATGAAAATTCGTCCATTACACGATCGTGTAATTGTTAAGCGTAAAGAAGTTGAATCTAAATCTGCAGGTGGAATTGTATTAACAGGTTCTGCTGCGGGTAAATCTACTAGAGGTAAAGTTGTTGCTGTAGGAAATGGTCGTGTATTAGATAATGGAAATATCAAACCATTAGATGTAAAATTAGGAGATACTGTAATTTTTAATGAAGGTTATGGTGCTAAAACTGAAAAAATTGATAATGAAGAAGTATTAATTCTTACAGAAAGTGATATTTTAGCAATAGTTGAAGAATAAATAATAGTTATTTTAATTTTTTTAGTAATAATATATTAACAAATTTTATATCAATCAAAAATGCATTTAAGGGAAATGTCAAATGGCAGCTAAAGACGTAAAGTTTGGTAATGACGCACGTGTAAAAATGCTTAAAGGCGTAAATGTTTTAGCCGATGCAGTGAAAGTTAC
This sequence comes from Buchnera aphidicola (Neophyllaphis podocarpi), assembly GCF_964059055.1. NCBI lineage: Bacteria > Pseudomonadati > Pseudomonadota > Gammaproteobacteria > Enterobacterales > Erwiniaceae > Buchnera > Buchnera aphidicola. The sequence goes on from NZ_OZ060386.1 coordinate 18,809, forward strand.
TCTTGGTCCTAAAGGAAGAAATGTAGTTTTAGATAAATCTTTTGGAGCACCTGCTATAACTAAAGACGGTGTATCTGTTGCACGTGAAATTGAACTAGAAGATAAGTTTGAAAATATGGGCGCACAGATGGTTAAAGAAGTTGCGTCTAAAGCTAATGATGCTGCTGGTGATGGTACTACTACAGCTACTTTGTTAGCTCAAGCAATAGTTAATGAAGGATTAAAAGCTGTTGCTGCTGGTATGAATCCTATGGATCTTAAGCGTGGAATAGATAAAGCAGTAATCAATGCTGTAGATGAACTTAAAAAACTCTCTGTACCTTGTTCTGATTCTAAAGCTATTACTCAAGTTGGTACCATTTCTGCTAATGCAGATGAAAAAGTAGGATCTTTAATAGCTGAAGCTATGGATAAAGTTGGAAATGATGGAGTAATAACAGTAGAAGAAGGAACTGGATTGCAGGACGAATTAGAAGTTGTAAAAGGTATGCAGTTTGATAGAGGTTATTTATCTCCTTATTTTATAAATAAACCAGAAACAGGTATAGTAGAATTAGAAAATCCTTATATTTTAATGGCAGATAAAAAAATATCTAATATTAGAGAATTGCTTCCTTTATTAGAATCTGTTGCTAAATCTAGTAAACCTTTATTAATTATTGCAGAAGATTTAGAAGGAGAAGCTTTAGCTACTTTAGTTGTAAATTCAATGAGAGGTATTGTAAAAGTAGCAGCTGTTAAAGCTCCAGGTTTTGGAGATCGTCGTAAGGCAATGTTACAGGATATTTCTATTTTAACATCAGGTGTTGTTATCTCTGAAGAACTAGCTATGGATTTAGAGAAATCTAATATAGATGATTTAGGTCAAGCAAAAAGAGTAGTTATAAATAAAGATACTACTACAATTATAGGCGGTTCTGGAAATAAAAAAGCTATTCAAAGTAGAATTCATCAAATTCGTCAACAAGTACAAGAAGCTACTTCTGATTATGATAAAGAAAAATTAAATGAAAGATTAGCTAAACTTTCTGGCGGAGTAGCTGTATTAAAAGTTGGTGCTGCAACTGAAGTAGAAATGAAAGAAAAAAAAGCTAGAGTAGAAGATGCTCTACATGCAACAAGAGCTGCTGTTGAAGAAGGCGTAGTTCCTGGTGGTGGTGTTGCCTTAGTTAGAGTTGCAGAAAAAATATCTCATTTATTAGGTCAAAATGAAGATCAAAATGTTGGGATACGTGTTGCAGTTCGTGCTATGGAAGCTCCTTTACGTCAAATAGTTTCTAATTCAGGAGAAGAGCCATCAGTAGTAACAAATAATGTAAAAGATGGTAAAAATAATTATGGATATAATGCAGCAACTCATGAATATGGAGATATGATTAAATTTGGAATATTAGATCCAACTAAAGTTACAAGATCTGCTCTACAATATGCTGCTTCTGTTGCTGGGTTAATGATTACAACAGAATGTATGGTAACTGATTTGCCTAAAGAAGATAAACCAGATTTAAGCGGTGGTAATCCTGGAGCAGGTGGTATGGGCGGTATGGGCGGTATGATGTAATATTTTATTTTTGTATTCTATATACATAAATAATTAATTATTTTTTGTTAAAAATATTTTAAATACAAATTTCTTTTGAAGCCACTTTTTTAAAATTTTTAAAATTTTATAAAGTGGCTTCATTTTTAGTAAATTATTTCATATTTAAGTTTATTAATGTTTTACTTTTTCTATTATTTTTTTCTTGAACTAATTTTGGTACTAAAAAACCTGAAATTTGTTCTGTTAGTTTTTTAATAATTGATATTGCTTCTTTTTTTGAAACAAAAAAGTGAGAAGATCCTGTAACTTTATCTAAAATATGTATATAATAAGGTATTATTTCTGATTCATATAGTTTGTTACTTAATTTTTTTAAAATTTGTACATCGTTATTTATTCCATTTAACATTACACTTTGATTTAGTATGTTTATTCCTGTTTTATTTTTTAAAATACTAATATTTTTTTTAAATTCATTATTAATTTCATTAGGATGATTAATATGTGTAACCATTATAATTTTTAATTTAGTTTTATTGAATATCTCACATAATTCATTTGTAATTCTTGAAGGTATTACTACAGGAAGTCTAGTGTGAATTCTTATTCTTTTTATATGTTTAATTTTTTCTATTTTACTTATAATCCACTTTAATTCATGGTCTTTAGCCATTAAAGGATCTCCGCCAGAAAAAATTACTTCTTCAATTTCATGTTTATTTTTTATATAGTTAATTGATTTATTCCAATTTTCTTTATTTCCTAAATTATTTTGATATGGAAAATTTTTTCTAAAACAATAACGGCAATTAATAGCACAATTTGTTTTTATTATTAATAATACTCTGTTATTATATTTATGTAATAACCCTGGTAATTTAATGCTAATATTTTCTTTTATCGGATCATTGCTATAGTTTTTTGAAATTATTTGTTCTTGTTTTTGAATTAATACTTGTAAAAGTAAAGGATCTTTAGAATTTCTTTTTTTCATTCTATTAACAAAATTTAAAGGTACTCTAATAGGAAAATTATTTTTTTTTGTATTAAGATCATTTAATTTTTTTTTATTTTTTTTTAATTCTAAAATTTCAATTAGTTGATCATAGTTGGTAATAACATTTTTTAATTCTTTTAACCAATCTTTTTTATTAATACTATTTTTCATATTTAATTTATTCAAAATTATTTTCATCTTTTTAATATAAAATATAAAGGTAATTATGACAGTTTATTTTTCTAACGATTTTTATGTTGGTTTAAAAATCATATTTAATGATAAACCTCATGTTATTGAATATAATCAATTTGTAAAACCAGGAAAAGGTCAAGCTTTTTCTCGAGTTAAAATGCGTAATTTGATTACTAAAAAATTAATTGAAAAAACTTTAAAATCTATTGATTCTTTTAAATCTGCTAACATTTTAGATATAACGGTAACCTATTTGTATAATAATACCAAAAATTGGTTTTTTTTTAATAAAGAAACGTTCGACCAAATATCTATTGAAAAAGAAATAGTTGGTAAAAGTAAAATTTGGTTAATTAAACAAAATGATTGTTGTGTAACTTTATGGAATAATTCGCCCATTTCTATTACTCCTAATAAATTTGTTTATTTAAAAATAGTTAATACAAATTCTGTTTTTAAAAATAATACTATTAGTTCAAATAGTAAATTAGCTACTTTAAGCAATGGAGTTATAATAAAGGTACCTTCTTTTATTGAAAACGGGCATATTATAAAAGTTAATACAATTTCGGAGGAATATGTATCGAGGATGAAGTGAAATAATTTTTTTAAAGACTATATTGAAATATTTTTTATAATATTTCAATATTCATTTCCTTTTACATTTTTTCTAAAACTTTCCCATTCAAATGTTATCCACAAACTATTTCCTAATCTCATTCTATCTATTACTCTTTCTCCTAATAAAGATTTCATTCCTTTATAATCTAAATTAGATAGCATTCCTGTAGGTCTTTTGGATGATGATCTTCTATCTACTATTTGGTTTATTATTACTTTTTCGTATCTAGATTCTGTTTGTATTCCTATTTCATCAATCATTAATAAATCTACATTACTTAAATTATTTAATAAATTTTCTTCTGTAATATTACTATTACCGTTAAATGTTCCTTTCATATTTGACATTAAATCAGCTACAGTTACAATTAACACATTTTTTCCATTTAAAATTAAGTGATTTCCTATAGCTGATGCTAAATGATTTTTTCCTGTTCCAGGTCTTCCTGAAAATATAAAGCTAGCTATATTTCCATTAAATTCTTTTGCATATTTTTTAGCTGCTTCCAGAGCTCTTTTCTGTCCTTTATTTTCTATTTTGTAATTATCAAATGAACAATTCATATATAATTCTCTAATTCCTGATCTTCCTAATATACTTTGCATTTTCATTGCTTTATTTTCGCGTATCATTGTTTTTGAATATATTTTTCCTTGTTTTTGATTCCAGCTTAATAATTCTAAATCATTGTTAAATTTTGGTTTTATATGCTTAGGTATTAATTTTTTTAATCTTTTTAAAATATTTATATTATTTTTCATTATTTTCCTCTAAAACCTTCAGGAATATATTGATCTGGTTTTGGAAGTTTATTTATATCTCTTATTTTGTTATTTGAATAATTTAAATTTCTGCTTTGTTGTAGACTTCTTGCTAGTTTTTGTTGCCACTGAATATGATGAAAAAAACGTTTTTCTGCTTTCCAATATGATATAAAAAGTGCTAGTTCATTTTTTGTTGCTGTTTTTTTTAATGCTATTCCCCATATTTTTGCTTTTTTTAAAAAGTCTTCATCAGGAATCCATTTATTATGCATTAAAAATTTTCCTATATTTATTTTATTATTTATTTTTATTTTATCTGTTTTTTTTGTTATGTATTCATTATTTTTCTTGTTAATTTTATAGAATTCATTCTTAATAAATATTAATTTATCTAATATTTTAGGAGAAACTACATATATAATAGTTTTTTTCTCTTTCAATATTTCTACTATTCCTTCTTTTGCTAAGTTTAAGATTTTTGTTGGATTTTTGCAAAATGTTTTTAAATCAGTATTATATTTTAGTGTTTTAGTAGACATATTTTATTCTCCTATTTATAAAATATTTTATTAATTTTTATATTTTAATTAAATCAATTATTTTTTACTTTTTTAAAAAAATACTATAATTGATTGTTCCAGATGTTTTTTTTCTATATAAAAACCAACTACTAGGAATTTTTATTTTTGTTTTTTTTTTGTATTCTATATATATATAAGATTTTTTATTTAACCATTCATTTTTTTCTAATAAATAACTTGTTAAATTTATTAATTTTTTTTCAAAAGGAGGGTCTATAAATACTATATCATATTTTTCATTTTTTTTTTTAACCATGATATTGTATCTGTATGAATTAATTTAACATTTTTAATCTTTAATTTTTTTATGTTGTTTTTTATGTTTTCTACTATTTTTTTATTTTTTTCTAAAAATGTAACTGATTTTGCATTTCGAGATATTGCTTCTATTCCTAAACTTCCGCTTCCAGCAAAGCAATCTAAACATTTTGAATTTATAATTTTATTATTTAACCAATTAAATACAGTTTCTTTTATTATGTTTTTGGTTGGTTTAATTTTTTTATTTTCAATTGTTATTATATTTCTATGGCGTAATTTACCGCTAATAATTCTAATTTTTTTTTTAATCATCATTTTTATTTTTCTTATTCATTTTAGTAATTATGAATATTTTTATTTAGTTAATTTTGTATTTATTTTATAATTATAAAATTAATTATTGTTATTAAGGATTATATTATTTATGCCAAAAAATAATAAAAAATCTTTTTTTTCTTTTTTTAATTTTAAAAAAAATGCACTTAAGTCAGATAAAAAAATTTCAAAAAAAAATATTTTAAATAGTACTAGTTCTAAAAATAATTCGAATAATAAATTAGATAAAAATATTTTATCTACCAAAAATAATTTATTAAATTCTGATAAATTAAATATTAACCCAAATATTTTAATTAATAAAGAAAACAATATTAATATTTTAACAAAAAAAAAATTAGTTAAAGATATTAAAAATAATAATATTAAAAAGAAAAAAAATGTTAATAATACAGTATTATTTAAATTAAATAATAATTTAATTATATCAAATTTTAAAAAACCTAATAAATTTTTAACTAAATTAAAAGAGAAGTTAAATAAAACCAGGGAACAATTTAGCAATGGATTGATTAATTTATTGTTTAAAAAAAAATTAGATGATTCATTATTTGAAAAGATTGAAGATGAACTATTACTCTTTGATGTTGGATATACTACTTCTAGTTTTATTATTAAAAAATTAAAAAAAAACATAAACATAAAACATTATAACAATAAAAAATATATTTATTCATTGTTAAAAAAAGAAATGTTTGATATTTTATTTAAGTCAGAACAAAGAATTAATTTTAATAGGCATAAACCTTTTGTTATATTAGTTGTAGGCGTTAATGGTTCAGGAAAAACTACTACAATAGCTAAGTTAACTCATAAATTTAAAAAAGAAGGTAAGTCTGTAATGTTGGCTGCCGGAGATACATTTAGACCTGCAGCAATAGAGCAATTACAGATTTGGGCTGTTAGAAACTCAGTTCATATGGTCTCTCAAAAAATAGGATCAGATTCAGCTTCTGTTATTTTTGATGCAATATGTTCTGCTAAATCTAAAAAAATAGATGTACTTATTGCTGATACAGCTGGAAGGTTACAAACTAATTTAAATTTAATGGAAGAACTAAAAAAGATTGTACGTGTAATTAAGAAAATAGATTTAAAAGCTCCTCATGAAATATTATTAGTTATTGACGCTTGTAATGGGCAAAACTCTATTAGTCAAATTCAACTGTTTAATAAATTTTTAAATATAACAGGATTAGCAATTACTAAATTAGATGGTACAGCAAAAGGTGGAATTTTATTTTGTGCTGCTAATAAATTTAATTTACCAATTAGATATATATCTATTGGAGAAAAAATATCTGATTTACAAGATTTTAATACTAGCAATTTTATTAATTCTTTATTCTTATAAATTGTTGATTTGATTTTTTTATTTTTTTTAGATTTTTTAAAAATTTACTATAATTTTTGTGTTTAATTATAATTAAAATTAATAAATTGTATTAATTATACTATATTTTAATATTTTATTGTAATAATATTAAGTTACGAGGATTACATGATTAATAAAATGCAAATTTTGTCCGTTGTTCCATTAGGTAATCTAGATGCTTATATTAGAGCAGCAAATTCTTGGCCTATGTTATCTGCTGCAGAAGAAAAATCTCTTGCAGTAAATTTATATTACAATGGTGATTTAAATGCTGCTAAGACTTTGATTTTATCTCATCTTAGATTTGTTATTCATATTTCTCGTAATTATTCAGGGTATGGTTTATTACAAGCTGATTTAATTCAAGAAGGTAATATTGGTTTGATGAAATCTGTCAGAAGATTTAATCCTAAAATAGGTGTAAGATTAGTTTCATTTGCAGTTCATTGGATTAAATCCGAAATACATGAATATGTTTTACGTAATTGGAGAATAGTTAAAGTTGCTACTACTAAATCTCAACGTAAATTATTTTTTAATTTGCGTAAAACAAAAAAAAGATTAGGTTGGTTTAATAAAGAAGAAGTAGACGCAGTTGCTAAGGAATTGGGTGTTAGTAGTGAAGATGTACGTGAAATGGAATCTCGTATGTCAGCTCAAGATATTACTTTTAATCCTACTCCTGAAGAAGATTATTTTGATGGAAAATCTTTAAATTCTACACCTTGTTATCTACAAGATTTATATTCTAATTTTTCTCTTTTATTAGAAGAAGACAACTGGGAAACTCATGCCACAAACAAACTTAGTAATGCTATATCTAAATTAGATAAAAGAAGTCGTTATATTATTAGATCTCGCTGGTTAGATAAAAATAATAAGATTACATTACAAGAGATAGCAAATGATTATGGTATTTCTGCTGAGAGAGTACGTCAGCTAGAAAAAAATGCAATGAAAAAATTAAGAATGGCTATAGATGTATAAATATTATACAAAAAAATTTTTCTTATATTTTTAGTTATTAAATAAATTATTTTTTCATTCTACTGTAACTGATTTTGCTAAGTTTCTAGGTTTATCTATATCGTTTCCTTTAATTTCTGCTATGTAATATGCTAACAATTGCATAGGAATACTGTAAAATATAGGTGAAATCATATCTTCTACGCATGGTAATTTAATAATTCTCATATTTTTTTTAAAATGAGAATTATTATCAGTAAAAATATAAACTGAAGCTCCTCTAGAACTTACCTCTTCAATATTTGACTTGATTTTTTCAATTAATTTATTGTTTGGTGCAATTACAATAATTGGTACATTTTTTTCTATCAATGCTATAGGTCCGTGTTTTAATTCTCCAGCAGCATATGCTTCTGCATTTATATAAGTAATTTCTTTTAATTTTAAAGCTCCTTCTATAGCTATTGGGTAATTAATTCCTCTTCCTAGTAAAATTATATATTTTTTATTATATATTTTTTTTGCTAAGTTTTTTATCTTATTTTTATATTTTAAAATTTGTTTAATTCTATTTGGTAATTTTTTTAAACAATTAATTATGTTTATTACTGTACGCATATTATTTTTTTTTATTTGTATAATACTTGCTATTATTACTAATAATAATGCTAATTGTGTGGTAAATGCTTTTGTTGAAGCTACTCCAACTTCTATGCCCGCTTTTGTTAACATATTAAAGTTTGATTCTTTTATTAAAGACGATCCATCTATATTACAAATTGCTAAAGATCCTATATAATTTAACTTTTTTGAAATTTTTAAAGCTTCTAATGTATCTGCAGTTTCACCTGACTGAGATATTGCTATAAATAAACTTTTATCTCTAACTACTACTTTTCTATATCTAAATTCTGAAGCTATTTCTATATCACATGCTATATTTGCTAGGTCTTCAAACCAATATTTTGCAACCATGCTCGAATTATATGATGTTCCACAAGCTACTATTTGTACATGTTTAATTTTTTTAAATATATTTTGAGTTTTAATGTTTATTTGTGATAAATCAATTGAATTATTTTTAATTTTTTTATAAATAGTGTTTTTTATTGCTTTTGGTTGTTCATATATTTCTTTTTGCATATAATATTTGTATATTCCTTTTTTTATGTTTTCCTTTTTTAATTTTGAGTTAATTTTTTTTCTTTCAATAAGTTTTCTTTTTTTATCAAAAATTTTAACCTTTGTTTTTGTAATTTCTGCAACATCACCTTCTTCTAAATATATTAATTTTTTTGTTACTTGTAATAAAGCTAATTGATCTGATGATATAAAATTTTCTTGTATTCCTAGACCAATCCATAGAGGACTACCAGATCTAGCTGCTATTAATACAGACAAATTATTTTTATCCATTACTACTAATCCATATGTCCCTTTTATTTTTTTTAATGTTTTTTGTACAATTTCTAATAATGTTCCTCCTTTTCTCTTCTGTTCTAAATGTATTAAATGAGCTATAACTTCAGTATCAGTTTCTGAAGAAAATTTATATCCTTTGTTTTTTAGTTTTATTTTTAAATTTTCATAGTTCTCTATAATTCCATTGTGTACTACAATTATATTATTTGATATATGAGGATGTGCATTTTTTTCAGAAGGTTTTCCGTGTGTAGCCCATCTAGTATGAGCCATACCAATATTACCTGATATATTTTTATTTTTTATTTTTTTTATTAAATTTATAGTTTTTCCAGAAGATTTTATAATATTAAAAATTTTTAAATTTTTATTTGCTATGACTAGTCCTGATGAATCATATCCACGATATTCTAGATATCTCAATCCATCTTGTAGAATATTTAAAATATTGTGTTTTGAAACTGCACAAATAATTCCACACATAAATATTTTTTATCCTCTTTTTTATATTTTTTTTATTTTAATATTAAGTCTAAATTATAAATTATTTGTTTTTTGTTTTTTTTGATATCTTCCAGTATTTTTTATGTTTTTGTATTTTTTTATTGTAAATTAATCCAGGTGTTTGTGTATTTTCAATAATTGTTGTTCCTGCAGCTATAGTAGTTTTATCTACTATTTTTATTGGAGCAACTATTTGAGTACTTGATCCTATAAAAACATTATTTCCTATTTTTGTTTTTGATTTATTTATTCCATCATAATTACAAGTAACAAAAAATGCTCCTATATTTACTTTGGATCCTATACTACTATTTCCTATATAACTTAAATGTTTTATTTTAGATTTGCTTTTTATTACAGAATCTTTAATTTCTACAAAATTTCCTATAGAATTTGATTCATTAATTATAGTACCAGGTCTTAAATGCGTGAAAGGTCCAATACTGCAATTTTCATATAAAATTACATCTTCAAGAATAGAATATGGTTTAATTTCACATTTATTTTTGATGATACTATTTTTTATTATGCATCCTGTACCAATTGTTATATTATCTCCTAATGTTACTTTTCCTTCTATAATTACATTTGAATCGATTACCAAATTCTTTCCGTATTTAATTTTACCTCTGATATAACAGTTTTTTATATCTTTTATTATTACTCCAGATAAGATCATTTTTTTTAATTTTTCTTTTTGTTGTTTTTTTTCTAAATTATATAATTCTAATTTGTTGTTTATTCCCATAATTTCTATTTTATTTTTTGGTTGAACTGTTATAATTTTGAATTTTTCTTTATATGCTATATGTATTATATCTGTAATTAGATATTCTTTTTTTGTGTTATTTAGGTTAATTTGTTTTATCCATTTTTTTAAATATTTTATGTCTGTTATAAATATTCCTGAATTTACTTCTTTAATTTTTAATTCTTCGATTGTAGCATTATTTTGTTCTACAATTTTTATAACATTGTTTTCTTTTCTAACTATTCTACCATATCCATATGGATTATCTAATTTAGCAGTAATCAATTTAATAGTTTTATTTGATATATTACTAATTAATTTTTTAATTGTTTTTATTGATATTAAAGGAACATCTCCATATAATATTAAAATTTTGTTTTTTTTGTTTTTGATTTTTTTTATTGATTCTTTAATAGCATTTCCTGTACCTAATGTTTCTATTTGTTTAATCCAATTTATATTTTTATCATTTATTGTTTTTTTTACTAAATTATTGCTATAAATAATAAAAATATTTTTTTTATTTATTTTTTTAGCTATATTTATAACATATTGTAAAATAAATTTACCTGATAATTTATGCAACATTTTAGGTATGGATGATTTCATTCTTGTACTGTTTCCTGCTGCTAGTATTAAAATATTTATATTATCAATCATTTTATTTTCCTATCTTTGTTTTTTTAATTTAAAAAATATTTAAATTTTATAAGATTAAATTTTTATATATTTAAATTTATTTATTGTTTTTATATTTAATAAATAATATATAATAATTAAAAAAAATATTGTAATATTTATATAGTTATTAAAATTAATTATGAGGTGTTATCATATCATGTATAAAATTGTTGCATCTGATCTTGATGGTACATTATTAACTCCTGAACATACTTTAAGTTCTTATACTATAAAAACTTTACGTTTACTTATTTCTAAAGGTATCTATTTTATTTTTGCTACAGGTCGTCATTATAAAGATGTATCTTTTATTAAAAAAAAAATAGATATTTCAGCATTCTTAATAACTTCTAACGGAGCTAGAGTACATAATGATTTTAATGAATTGATAATGGAATATAATTTAGATAATCAAATTTCCTTAGATTTATGTAAAATTAAATATTACGATCCTGATATTATTACTCAAGTATATAAAGATGATGGTTGGTATATAAATAGACCATGTTTACAGGAAGATATATTTTATAAAGAATCTAATTTTTATTATAAATTATTTGAACTTGATTGTTTTGTTGCTACTAATATTAGTAAAGTTTTTTTTACTTGTCATGATTTAAATAAGTTAATTAATTTAAAAAAAGAAATTTCTCTTATTTGGGGTAATAAAATAAATGTTGCTTTTTCGTGTCCTTCATGTTTAGAAGTTATTTCTGGTAATGTATCTAAAGGTATAGCTTTGCAATTTGTTGCTGAATACTTAGGATTAACCTTAGAATCTTGCATTGCATTTGGAGATGGCATGAATGATAAGGAAATGCTTGTTATGGCTGGAAAAGGTTGTATAATGTTAAATGCAGATCCAAGATTAAAATATGATTTACCTAATATAGAGATTATAGATAGTAATATAAATGAAGGTGTTTCTAAATATATAAACAAATTATATTTTTAATTTATGTTATCGGTATATATTTTAGTAAATTTTATAAAATCTTGAACAATTGGATTCAGTTTTTGGTTTTTAAGCACAGCAGCATATAGTGTTTTTCTTATACCATTTTTTCCTATTTTTTTAGTAACTATTAATCCTTGTTTTTCAAAATTTTTTACAGTCCAATATGGTAAAGCTGTTATTCCCATGTTTGCTGATACCATTTGTATTAATAATAAAGTATTATCTACTGTTTTGAATATTGGAAAAATATTTGATGGTTTTAGAAATACACGCCAAATATCTAATCTATTTTTTGGAATTGGATATATCATAAATGTTTCTAAAGCTATATCATTAGGTAAAATATCTTTTTTTGCTTTAGCTAGATAATGAATAGGTGAAAAAATTAATTTTACTTCAAAATCAAATATAGGTATATATTTTAATTCATTTTTATTTAATATTTCAGATGTAAAAATAATATCTAATTTTGCCTTTTTTAGTTGAGGCTGGGGATTAAAAGTCATATTTGATTTAAAATCAATTGCTATTTTTGGCCATTGTATTTTGAATTTTTTTAAAACTTTTACTAACCATTGAATACAGCTATGACATTCAATAGAAATTCTAATAGTCTTTTTTTCTTTATTCATACATTCTTGTAGAGCTTTATTAATTTTTGGTAATACTATTTCAGCTAAATTTAATAAAATTTTTCCTTGATAAGTAAATTTAATAGGTGATGTTTTTCTTTGAAATAAATTAAATCCTAATTTTTTTTCTAATATATTAAATTGATGAGATATTGCTGATTGTGTTTGATTTAATATTTTAGCTGCTTCTGAAATTGAACCACTTTTTTTAACAGCCTGAAGTGTTTTTAAATTTTTAATTTTTATCATGATATTTTTTTATATTTATAATGAATAATTATCGCTTGTAATTTTTATTATTTACTGGAATTATATATTAAGTTTTAATGTAATATATAACATAATAAATAAAATTATTCTTTTTATTATGAGATGTTTTTATTTTTTAATTAAGAGGTTTATTATATGTCTATTGTGAATCATATCTTGGGATTTCCTAGAATTGGTATAAATAGAGAATTAAAAAAAGCTCAAGAAAATTATTGGTTAGGTAATATTACGAAATCTAAGTTATTATCTATTGGTAAAAAGATAAGAGCAAAAAATTGGAAAATACAGAAAGACCAAGGAATTAATTTATTGCCAGTAGGTGATTTTGCTTGGTATGATCATGTATTAAATACTAGTTTATTATTAGGCAATATTCCTCTTCGTCATATGGCAATTTCTAATAATAAAGTAGATATTGATACTTTATTTTTAATTGCTAGAGGTGTTTATAAAAATAAAAAATCAACTCAAGCTTCTGAAATGACAAAATGGTTTAATACAAATTATCATTATATAGTTCCAGAATTTACTGAAAATCAATCTTTTATTTATTCTTGGTCTCAGTTATTAGATGAAGTTGATGAAGCTTTAAGCTTAGGTTATAATATTAAACCAGTTATTTTAGGTCCTATTACCTATTTATGGTTAGGAAAAGTTAAAGGAAATTTCTTTGAACGTTTAAATTTATTAGATCGTATTTTTCCTATATATAGTTATATTATTTCTGAATTATCTAAACGTGGTATTACTTGGGTACAAATAGACGAACCAGTTTTATCTATGGATTTACCTAATAATTGGTTGTCTTCTTTTAAAAACATTTATAAGAAATTTAAACATACTAGTGATATCAAGATATTATTAACTACATATTTTGGTAGTATAAATCATAATATAGATTATATTAATCAATCATATGTAGATGGAATTCATATAGATTTATTATATGGAAAATATAATTTAGATGATTTTGTATCTAAAATTTCCTCTGATAAAGTTTTATCTTTAGGAATAATTAATGGAAAAAATATATGGAAAGCTGATTTAGTTAATTGGTTTAATATTATAAAACCAATTATAATAAAACATAAAAAAATTTGGCTGGGATCTTCTTGTTCCTTGATGCATAGTCCTATTGATTTAAATCAAGAAAAGTATTTAGATGATGAAGTTAAAAACTGGTTTTCTTTTTCTGTACAGAAATGTAAAGAACTATCTTTAATTACTGATGCTATAAACAATAATAATACTAATTATATAAACGATTGGAGTAATGCTATTAGATCTAGAAATTATTCTAAAATAGTTCATAATCCATTTGTTGCAAAACGTGTAGAAAATATTTCTGCAAGTGATATGAATCGTAAAAATGTGTATTCTATTAGATGTAATGACCAGAGAGATAAGTTAAATTTACCTTTACTTCCTACTACAACTATAGGATCATTCCCTCAAACAGATGATATACGTAAATCACGTTTAGAATTTAAATCAGGTAAGATATCTATTAAAGAATATAATAAAATTATCAAAGAGAATATTAAAAAAGTTATTCTAGAACAAGAACGTTTGGATATAGATTTGTTAGTGCATGGCGAACCTGAACGTAATGATATGGTTGAATATTTTGGTGAATATTTAGATGGATTTGTTTTTACATTTAATGGATGGGTTCAAAGTTATGGTTCTAGATGCGTTAAACCTCCTATAATTATTGGTGATATAAGTCGTAAAAATCCTATTACTATAAAATGGACTAGTTATGCTCAATCTTTAACATCAAAGCCTGTTAAAGGAATGTTGACTGGCCCGGTTACCATTTTATGTTGGTCTTTTCCTAGAGAAGATATATCTAGAGAAGTTATCGCTAAACAAATAGCATTATCATTAAGAGATGAAGTAACAGATTTAGAAAAATCAGGTATAAATGTAATTCAAATTGATGAACCTGCTTTAAGAGAAGGTTTACCTTTACGTCAATCGGAATGGAATAGTTATCTTAAATGGGCTGTAGATTCTTTTCGTTTAAGTTCTTCTTCTGTTAAAAATTCTACTCAAATTCATACACATATGTGTTATTGTGAATTTAATGATATAATAGATTCTATTTCTGCCTTGGATGCCGATGTAATTACTATAGAAACTTCTAGATCAGATATGGATCTTTTAAATATTTTTGAAAAGTTTTCTTATCCTAATGAAATAGGACCAGGAGTTTATGATATTCATTCTCCAACTGTACCTGATATTAAATATATAGAATCATTATTAATAAAAGCATTAAAGTTTATTCCTATTAATCGTTTATGGGTTAATCCTGATTGCGGATTAAAAACTAGAAATTGGAAAGAAACAATATTATCACTAAAAAATATGGTTATTGCTTCTAAAAATTTACGTAAAAAATATAAAGTAAAATAATTTTTGAATAAATGAAACTTTATCTATAAAAAATTAGATATTACTAAATTTTTTGTTTTTTTGATTTAGTAATATCTAAACATTTCATAATAAAAATTATATATTGTTATTTTTAGTGTCTAAAATTACGTATATTAGTAAATATCATAGATATGTTATGTTTATTAGCTTCTTGTATAATTTCTTTATCTTTTATAGATCCACCAGGTTGAATTATACATTTAACACCAATTTGTTCTGCAACTGTTATATTATCAGTAAAAGTGAAGAATGCATCAGAAGCCATGACAGAATTTTTTAGATTTTTATTTATTTGTTCAGATTTCATTTTTGCGATTTTAGTAGCATATATTCTACTAGTTTGTCCTGATCCTATGCCTAGAGTTATGTTATTTTTAGCAAATACAATAGCATTAGATTTTACAAACTTTGCTATTTTCCATGCAAATATTGAATCATTTATTTCTGTATCATTAGGTTCTCTTTTTGTAACTATTTTTATTTTTTTTATATCAATATTATTAGTATTATGTTCCTGTAATAAAAATCCTCCATGAACACTTTTAATATCTATCAAACTTTTAAATGTATTATTTTTTTTATAAATTATTACTCTTATATTTTTCTTTGTATTAATAACATTTAATGTTTTTTCTTCTATTTCAGGAGTTATAATTATTTCTACAAATTGTTTTTTCATAATTTCTGTAGCTGTTAAATAGTCTAATTTTTTATTAAAAGCAACAATTCCTCCAAAAGATGAAATAGGATCTGCTTTTTGAGCTTTTATATAAGCTTTAAGAATTGTTGAATCTATTGCTGCTCCACAGGGATTTGAATGTTTTACAATTACACATGCAGGTTTTTTGAATTGATCTATACATTCTATTGCTGTGTTTACATCTTCTATATTATTATAAGATAGTTTTTTTCCTATATTTTTATTCTTAATACTAAACATATATTCTAAATTCTTACTTTCGTACAAAGCTGATTTTTGATGCTGGTTTTCTCCATATCTCATTTCTTGTTTTTTTGTTAACTTCAAATTTATTACTTCTGGTAATATTATTTTATTTTTATTTTTTGATTTTTCTATTTTTTTATTAAAAATTTTATTGACTAATGTTTCGTAATTTAATGTATTTTTAAATGCAATTTTAGCAAGTTTTAGTCTTGTATTTAACGTGACGCAATTTTCATTATTTTTCATTTCTTTTATAATTTTTTTGTATTGTGAATTATTTGTTACAGCTGTTATATATTTATAGTTTTTTGCAGCAGCCCTTATCATTGAAGGTCCTCCTATATCAATATTTTCTGTAATATTTTCATATAATTCTAAATTATTAAGTGAATAAAAATTTATTATAACCATATCAATAGGAATTATTTTGTATTTTTTTATTATATTTTTATCTTTTTCGCCTCTGTGAAGTATTCCTCCATATATTTTGTAATGTAATGTTTTGACTCTTTTATTAAAAATTTCTGGTAATTTAATGTAATTTGATATATTTATTACATCTATATTAGATTTTTTAAGAAAATTTGCAGTGCCTTCTGTGCATAGTATTTTAACTCCTAATTTTGACAGATTTTTTGCAAATTCTTGAATTCCAGATTTGTCTTGTACGCTTAAAATTGCATTTTTTATTAATATATTATTTTTCATTTATTTTTTCTCTTATTATTATATAATATTAAATCAATAAATTAGTTTTTTAGTTTTTTAAATAAACTTTTTAATATGTTCAGATAAATTAAATAACTAATTATTCATTATAAGTTATTTTAATTTATATTTTTTATATAAATATCAGAATATTTTTTAATTACTATATAATATAGAACTTATTTTTAAATTTTTATTTGATTTTTAATTATGAAATAATATTAGAAATTATAATTTAATATTTTATTTTAATATAAAATATATCATTTTTTATTTACAAATATTTTTTAATTTAAAATTAATTGTTTTTATAGTTTATAACTTTGTATTTTATTTAATTAAATTACTAATTTAACTAGTTTTAATTTTTGTTAAAATAATGAAGAGAAGTATTTATGTATAATTTTCCACGTACTATAAAAAATATAGGTTTATATCCTATAGTACATAATATTAAATGGATTTTAAGATTAATTAAAGTCGGTGTTAAAATAATTCAATTACGTATAAAAAATAAACCAATTAAAAAAATTAAATATATAATTTATAAAGCAACTAATATATGTAAATTTTATAAAGTAAAACTATTTATTAATGATTATTGGGAACTAGCTATTGAATATAAATCTTATGGAGTTCATTTAGGCCAAGAAGATTTATTATCTTCAGATTTATTATATTTATGCAATTCTGGATTAAGAATAGGAATATCAACTCATAATTATTCTGAAGTAAATATTGCAATTAAGTTAAATCCTTCTTATATAGCTTTAGGACATATTTTTAAAACTAAAACAAAAAAAATGCCTTCTACTCCTCAAGGAATATATAAATTGCGAGAACATGTAAATAATATACATACTATACCAACAGTTGCTATTGGTGGTATTAACATTAAAAATGCTAATTCTGTATTGTCTACTGGAGTTAATGGTATTTCTGTCATAAGTGCTATAACTAAATCTTCTAATTGGAAAAAAGATACTTTGAATTTATTAAAACTTGTAAACTCTAAATTAACAAAGGTTTAATTTTATGTTAAATAATGAAGATTTTTTAAGGTATAGTAGAAATTTGTTATTGAAAAATTTTAATGAAAATAAACAACTTAAACTTAAAAATAGTACGATTTTAATAGTAGGTATTGGAGGTTTAGGTGCTCCAGTAGCTTTATATTTAGCTGCTGCTGGTGTTGGAAAGATGTATATTGCAGATCATGATAATTTAGATATAAGTAATTTACAAAGACAAATAGTTTATTTTACTAAAGACATTGGTAAGAAAAAAGTTTTTTTATCTAAAGAGTATTTGTTAAAAGTAAATCCTAATTGTATAGTTAAACCCATTCCTTATTTTATAGACAAAAAAATTATATCTACTATTATAGATAAAGTAGATTTAGTTATTGATTGTAGTGATAATTTTAAAACTCGTTCTTTGATAAATAATGTATGTGTTATGAATAATAAACCTTTAATTATTGGTAGTGCCATTGGTTTATTAGGACAAATAATAATAATTATGCCTCCATGGGATTGTGGTTGCTATAATTGTATATGGAAAGTAAATAATAATTTATCTAATAATTGTGATAATTTTGGAGTTTTAGGTCCTATTGTTGGGATAATAGGTTCCTTTCAAGCATTAGAATGTTTAAAATTATTAACTAATGAATGTTCTTCTTTAAAAAATAAAATATATTTGTTTGATGGTAATAAATTAAATCATAGTATTTTAAATTTACAACGTTCTTCTAACTGTAATGTATGTGGAGTTTTATATGATTAAAATTTGGGTGAATGATAGTCAAATTAAATTAAATATTCCATATTCTATTAGTAATTTAATAGATACTTTAAAATTAGATATTAACGGAATTGCTTTTGCTGTAAATAGTACAGTTATATCTGATTCTAATTGGATTAATAATTTTTTAAAAGATGGTGATAAAATAGTTGTTTTCCATGCAATAAATGGAGGTTAGTATGCTTAAAATTGCAAATAAATTTTTTAAGTCTCATTTATTTATAGGAACAGGAAAATTTGCATCTTCATCTTTAATGGTAGATGCTATAATTGCCTCTGAAACTAACTTAATAACTGTTTCTATAAAACGTTTAGATCTCAAAAGAAAAAATGAAGATAATATTTTATCTTCTATAAAAAATCTTAATATAAATATTATACCTAATACTTCCGGGGCTAAGGATTCTATTGAAGCTGTTTTAGCAGCTGAAATAGCCAGAGAAGCATTAAAAACAAATTGGATTAAATTAGAAATACATCCGGATTCAAAATACTTAATGCCAGATCCTATAGAAACACTTAAAGCTGCTGAAAAATTAGTGAAAAAAGGTTTTATAGTTTTACCTTATTGTAATGCTGATCCTATTTTATGTAAATATCTTGAAGAAGTAGGTTGTTCAGCAGTTATGCCTTTAGGTTCAGCTATAGGTAGTAATAAAGGTCTTTTAACCAAAGATTTATTAAGAATTATTATTGAACAATCTAATATTCCTGTAATTATTGATGCTGGTATTGGAGCTCCTAGTCATGCTGCTGAAGCTATTGAAATGGGAGCTAGTGGTGTTTTAGTTAATACTGCTATCGCTGTTTCTAATAATCCAAAAAAAATGGCTAAGTCTTTTGCTTTTGCTGTAAAATCTGGATTGCTTTCTTTCGATAGTGGTTTGGTACAAAAGAGTAAATATTCTATTTCTAGTAGTCCATTAACAAATTTTTTATTTTAATTTTGGGAAAAATATTGAATGAAATATTTTACTGACATTTGGAAAAATATTGATTGGGAAGATATTGCATTACGTATTAATAATAAAACTTACAAAGATGTTGAATTAGCATTAAATTCTTATAAACTAGATAATGAGGGTATTATGTCTTTATTATCTCCTTCTGCAGCTAATTATATAGAACATATATCACAAAAATCTAAGTATTTAACCCGTCAGAGATTTGGTAATACTATTAGTTTTTTTATTCCTTTATATCTTTCTAATTTATGTTCAAATGAATGTACTTATTGTGGTTTTTCCATCAATAATAAAATTAAAAGAAAAATATTGAATGCTTCAGAAATTATCGATGAGTGTAAAGTAATTAAAAAATTAGGTTTAGATAGAATATTATTAGTTACAGGAGAACATAATAATAAAGTTGGCATGAAATATTTTTTAAAACATATAAACATTTTACGCGATAAATTTAGCAGTGTTTTTATGGAAGTACAACCATTAATGCAAGATGAATATACTTTATTGAAACAATATGGTATTGATGGTTTTTATTTATATCAAGAAACTTATAGTAAGAAATGTTATGATTATCACCATTTAAAAGGTAATAAAGCAGATTTTTTCTTTCGATTAAAAACTCCCGATATAATTGGAAAGTCTGGAATAAATAAGATTGGTTTAGGAATATTATTAGGTTTATCAGATAATTGGAGAGTAGATTGTTATTTTATGGCTTTACATTTTCTTTGGTTAAGAAAAATTTATTGGAAGACTTCTTTTTCTATTTCTTTTCCTAGACTGAGATCTTGTATGGGAGGTATAAAAAATAAAAATATTATTTCTGATTTACATTTTTTACAAATTATCTGTACTTTTCGTTTGCTTGCTCCTGAGCTAGAACTATCTTTGTCTACAAGAGAATCAGAATATTTAAGAGATAATATTGTACCTATAGCTATAAATTCTATGAGTGTTTTTTCAAAAACATCTCCAGGAGGATATAATAACTCATCTAGTTTTTCTGAATTAGAACAGTTTTCTTTAAGAGATAAAAGAACACCTAAAGAAGTTTCAGATGCTATGATAAGATTAGGATTACAACCTATATTTAAAGATTGGGATTATTATTTAGGTAGAAGATAAAATTTTAAAATTCACAAGATATTATCCTATAATTAATATCTTGTGATTATAGCATAGAAAATATTGTTTTTTATTATTTTATTATGCTAGAATTTAGTAATTCTGCTAAATTAGCAGAAGCTTCTTCTACACTCATTGATTTATTTTTTTTCTTTGTCGATGTTGATTTAATTTTGTTTTTTTGTTTTTTTCTATTTTTTAAACGTATCTTGTGGTAAGTATATCCAGTTCCTGCTGGAATTAATCTACCTACTATTACATTTTCTTTTAATCCTCTAAGCTTATCTTTTTTTCCTGCTACTGCTGCTTCTGTTAAAACTCTTGTAGTTTCTTGAAAAGATGCTGCTGATATAAAAGATTCTGTTGCTAAAGATGCTTTTGTTATTCCAAGTAAGTCTCTTGTAAAAGTTGCTTGTTTTTTTTTGTTTATTTTTAATTTGCGATTTTCTATTTTTACACGTGAAAATTCTACTTGTTCTCCTTCTAAAAATGAAGAATTTCCTGGTTGATTTATTGTTACTTTTCTCAACATTTGCCTTACAATAACTTCAATATGTTTATCATTTATTTTAACTCCTTGTAATCTATATACTTCCTGTACTTCATTTACAATATATTTAGTAACTGCTTGCACTCCTCTTAATCTTAAAATATCATGAGAAGATTCTGGTCCATCTGAAATTACATCACCTTTTTCTACCATTTCACCTTCAAATACATTTAATTGACGCCATTTAGGTATCATTTCTTCATAATTTGTATTATCTGTCATGGATTTTATTATTAAACGTCTTTTGCCTTTTGTTTCTTTTCCAAAAGAAATTATTCCACTAATTTCTGCTAAAATTGCTAGTTCTTTTGGTTTTCTTGCTTCGAATAAATCAGCTACTCTTGGTAGTCCACCTGTAATATCTTTTGTTCCTCCTGATTCTTGAGGAATTCTTGCTAATGTATCTCCTGAATTAATTTTAATTCCATCCTCTAATTGTACAATAGATTTACCTGGAAGAAAGTATTGAGCAGGCATATCAGTACCTGGAATTAATACATCTTCTTTATTTTTATTTACTATTTTTAATGCTGGTCTTAAATCTTTCCCTAATGATGTTCTTTCAGAAGTATCTAATATTATTATTGAAGATAAACCTGTTAATTCATCAGCTTGTCTTATAATTGTTTGACCATCTATCATATCTATGAATTTTACATATCCATTTACTTCTGTAATTACTGGCATGGTATGGGGGTCCCAATTAGCTATAGTTTCTCCTGTATAAGCTATTTCTCCATTTCCTTTTGACATTATAGCACCATAGGGTATTTTATAACTTTCTTTTGTTCTTCCATGATCATCAATCATTTTTAGTTCAACATTTCTGGATGTTATTACTATTTTTCCTGTTGAATTAATAACTGATTTTACATTTTTTAGTTTTATTTTTCCTTTATTTCTGATTTGTATACTGGATTCTGTTGCAGCTCTAGAAGCAGCTCCTCCTATGTGAAAAGTACGCATAGTTAACTGTGTTCCTGGTTCTCCAATAGATTGAGCAGCTATTACTCCTATAGCTTCGCCTTTATTTACTAATTTACCTCTTGCTAAATCTCTTCCATAGCAACTAGCGCATATTCCAAAATCAGTTTCACAATTTACTACAGATCTAACCTTAACTAAATCAATTGAATTTTTTTCTATAATGTCGCACCATTTTTCATTTAATAATGTATTTCTTTTGATTAAAATATTTGAATAATCATAATTATCATATATATCTTCTGCTGTTACACGTCCTAAAACTCTTTCTATTAGCGTTTCTTTTACGTCACCACCTTCTATTACAGGAGTCATAGTTATTCCATTATATGTATTGCAATCATCTTCAGTAACTACTAAATCTTGAGCTACATCAACTAATCTTCGTGTAAGATAACCTGAATTTGCTGTTTTTAATGCGGTATCTGCTAAACCTTTTCTAGCGCCGTGAGTAGAAATAAAATATTGTAATACATTTAATCCTTCTCTAAAATTAGCTGTTATTGGAGTTTCAATAATCGATCCATCAGGTTTAGCCATTAATCCTCTCATTCCTGCTAACTGTCTTATTTGAGCAGCTGAACCTCTAGCTCCAGAATCAGCCATCATAAAAATATTATTAAATGAAATTTGTTTTTCTTGTTCTCCTTTTTTATTTATTACATATTCTGTAGATAAATTTTTCATCATTGCTTTTGATACTTTTTCATTAGCATATGCCCATATATCAATTACTTTATTATAACGTTCTCCCGCAGTTACAAGTCCTGATTGAAATTGATCTTGTATTTCTAAAACTTCTGTTTTTGCTTCTTTTATTATTTTGGTTTTTATGTCAGGAATAACTAAATCGTCAATACCAACTGATGAACCAGATCTTGCAGCATATTCAAATCCTGTATACATAATCTGATCTGCAAATATTACAGTTTTTTTAATTCCTAAAATTCTGTAACAATCATTTAACATCTGAGAAATAGTTTTTTTTCCTAATGTTTTGTTAACCATTTTAAAAGGTAATCCTTTTGGTACTATCATCCATAAAATAGCTCTACCGACTGTTGTATTAACAATATTATATTTTTTTTTGTAATTGTTATTTTTTTTAATATATTCCTTGATTTTTACCCTAACAGAAGAATGTAATTCAGCTATACCTAATTTATATATTTTTTCTGCCTCCTTTGGTCCATTTAAAATCATTCCTTCTCCTTTTCCATTAATTTTTTTTCTTGTCATATAATATAAACCTAATACTACATCTTGTGATGGTACAATTATAGGTTCTCCATTTGCTGGTGATAATATATTATTTGTTGACATCATTAGAGCTCTAGATTCTAATTGTGCTTCTTTTGTTAATGGAACGTGTACAGCCATTTGATCTCCATCAAAATCTGCGTTGTAAGCTGCGCATACTAAAGGATGTAGTTGTATAGCTTTTCCTTCAATTAATATTGGTTCAAATGCTTGTATACCTAATCTATGTAAAGTAGGAGCTCTATTTAATAATACAGGATGTTTGTTTATTACTTCGTCTAATATATCCCAGACTATGGCTTCTTCTCTTTCTACCATTTTTTTTGCTGATTTTATTGTAGTGGCTAAACCTTTTTTTTCTAACTTTCCATATATAAAAGGTTTAAAAAGCTCTAAAGCCATTTTTTTTGGTAATCCGCATTGATTTAAATGTAAATAAGGTCCTACTGTAATAACAGATCTACCTGAATAGTCTACTCTTTTTCCTAGTAGATTTTGACGAAATCTACCTTGTTTGCCTTTTATCATATCAGCTAATGATTTTAAAGGTCTTTTATTTGAACCAGTTATAGCTCTTCCTCTTCTACCATTATCTAATAGAGCATCCACTGCTTCTTGTAACATTCTTTTTTCATTACGTACTATTATATCAGGAGCATTTAATTCTAATAATCTTTTTAGCCTATTATTTCTATTAATTACTCTTCTATATAAATCATTTAAATCCGATGTTGCAAATCTTCCTCCGTCCAACGGAACTAAAGGTCTTAAATCTGGAGGAAGTACTGGTAGTACTGTTAATATCATCCATTCTGGTTTATTTCTAGAATTTATAAATGATTCTAATAATTTTATACGTTTTGTTGTTTTTTTTCTTTTCGTTTCTGAGTTTGTTTGATTTATATCCTGTTTTAAATATTCACATTCTTTTACCAAATTCATGTTTTTTAAGAGTAACTGGATAGCTTCTGCTCCCATTTTTGCATTAAATTCATCTCCATATTCTTCTAATGCATCTAAGTATTGTTCTTCTGTAAGAATTTGTCTTTTTTCTAGGTTAGTTATACCTCCATCTACTACTACGTATGATTCAAAATATAATACTCTTTCAATATCTCTTAATGGCATATCTAGTAATAAACCTATACGTGAAGGTAGAGATTTCAAAAACCAAATATGAGCAGTAGGTGATGATAATTCTATATGACCCATTCTGTCTCTTCTAACTTTGCTTTGTGTAACTTCTACTCCGCATTTTTCGCATATTACTCCTCTATGCTTTAATCTCTTGTATTTTCCGCATAAACACTCATGATCTTTAACTGGCCCAAATATTCTAGCGCAAAATAATCCATCTCTTTCAGGTTTAAATGTACGATAATTAATAGTTTCTGGTTTTTTTACTTCTCCAAAAGACCATGATCTTATCATATCGGGTGAAGCTAATGATATTTTGATAGCATCAAATTCTTCTGTTTTATTTCTTTTTTTTATTAATTTTATTAAATCTTTCATTTTAATATTCTCTTTAGTTCAGTTAATATTTAAAGTTTATTATTTTTAGGTGTTACCTAATATATTTTCTTTAAATTAGGATTAATTTTTAGAACATTATTCATGCTCTAATTCAATATTAATACCTAAAGAACGAATTTCCTTTAAGAGAACATTAAAAGATTCAGGCATACCAGGTTCCATTTTATGATTACCATCCACTATATTTTTATACATTTTTGTACGACCATTGACATCATCCGACTTTACTGTTAGCGTTTCTTGTAAGGTATATGATGCACCATAAGCTTCTAATGCCCATACTTCCATTTCTCCAAAACGTTGTCCTCCAAATTGAGCTTTTCCACCCAATGGTTGTTGTGTTATTAAACTATAAGATCCTGTTGATCTTGCATGCATTTTATCATCTACCAAATGATTTAATTTTAACATATACATATATCCTACTGTAACAGGTCTTTCAAATTTTTCTCCGGTTCTTCCATCAAACAATTCAATTTGTCCTGATTCAGGTAGATCAGCTAATTTAAGTAATTTTTTGATTTCACTTTCTCTTGCTCCATCAAAAACAGGAGTTGCTATAGGCATGCCTTTTTTTAGGTTTTTTGCTAATTCATAAATTTCTTTTTCTGAAAATTTTTGTAAATCTACTTTCTGTCTTGTATTTTCACCTATATCATATGCTTTTTGTATAAAATTTCTAATTTTTTCTATTTTTTCTTTTGTTTTTATCATTTTATTAATTTTGTCGCCTATACCCTTAGCTGCTAGACCTAAATGAGTTTCTAAAATTTGTCCAATATTCATACGAGAAGGAACTCCTAATGGATTTAACACTATATCAACTGGATTTCCATTATTGTCGTAAGGCATATCTTCAATTGGATTTATTTTAGATATTACTCCTTTATTTCCATGTCTTCCTGCCATTTTATCTCCTGGTTGTATTTGTCTTTTTACAGCTAAATACACTTTTACAATTTTTAATACTCCTGGAGCTAAATCATCTCCTTGTGTTATTTTTTGTTTTTTTATTTCTAATTTTTTATTAAAATTTTTTTCTAATTTATGTAAGTCGCTTATTAGTTTTTTTAGATCTTTTTTGTTATTTTTATCTTTTATTTTTATTTCTAGCCATTTTTCACAAGGTAAAATATTTAAATAATTTTTCTTTATTCCACTAGATATTAGTAATTTTTTAATTTTCATAAACAATTCTAATTTAAATATTTTTAGTTCTTCACTTAAATCTTTTTTAGCTTTTTTTAGTTGCATATATTCTATTTCTAGCGCTCTTTTATCTTTTTTTACACCATCTCTTGTAAAAATTTGTACATCAATTACAGTTCCAGAAACTCCGTTAGGTACCCTTAATGATGAATCTTTTACATCTGATGCTTTTTCCCCAAATATAGCTCTTAATAGTTTTTCTTCTGGAGTTAATTGAGTTTCTCCTTTAGGTGTTACTTTTCCAACTAGTATGTCTGTACCTTTTATTTCAGCTCCTATATATACGATTCCAGATTCGTCTAATTTAGATAATGCAGATTCTCCTACGTTAGGAATATCCGAAGTAATTTCTTCTGGACCTAATTTTGTATCTCTAGATATGCAAGATAATTCCTGTATATGTATTGTTGTAAATCTATCTTCTTGTACCACTCTTTCAGAAACTAATATAGAATCTTCAAAGTTATAACCATTCCATGGCATAAATGCTACTCTCATATTTTGTCCTAAAGCTAATTCTCCTAAATCTGTTGCGGGACCATCTGCAAGAACATCATTTTTTTCAATTTTATCATCTATGGATACGCAAGGTATTTGATTTATGCATGTATTTTGGTTTGATCTTGTATATTTATTTAAGTTATAAATGTCTATTCCTGCTTCTTGTTCATCATTTTTATTTTTTTTAACTTTAATTACTATTCTAGAAGCATCTACATATTTTATTGTTCCAGGTCTATTTGCTGTAATTGTTACTCCTGAATCTACTGCTACAGCACGTTCCATTCCTGTACCTACAAGAGGTTTATCAGCTATTAATGTAGGTACAGCTTGTCTTTGCATATTTGCACCCATTAATGCTCTATTTGCATCATCATGTTCAAGAAAAGGTATTAAAGAAGCTCCAACTGATACAATCTGTTGAGTAGATACATCCATATAATTTACTTGATATTTATTAAATAGATTTGATTCACCTTTATATCTACAGGTAACTTGTTTATTAATTAATTCCCCGTTTTTATTTATATTTGTATTTGCCTGTGCTATAATAAAATTTCCTTCTTCTATAGCAGATAAATAAGTTATCTCTTCTGTAACTTTTCCTTTCTCTACTTTTCTATAAGGTGTTTCTAAAAAGCCATATTTATTAGTTTTAGCATATACAGATAAAGAATTTATTAAACCAATGTTGGGTCCTTCAGGAGTTTCTATTGGACATACTCTTCCGTAGTGTGTTGGATGAACGTCTCTTACTTCAAAACCTGCTCTTTCTCTTGTTAATCCTCCTATTCCTAATGCTGATATTCTTCTTTTATGTGTAATTTCTGATAAAGGGTTATTTTGATCCATGAATTGAGATAATTGACTTGACCCGAAAAATTCTTTTATAGCTGAAGAAATAGGTTTTGCATTTATTATATCTTGAGGCATTAATGTTTCTAAATCACCTAATGATAATCTTTCTTTAACAGCTCTTTCTACTCTAATTAAACCTATTCTAAATTGATTTTCAACCATTTCTCCTACAGATCTAATTCTTCTATTTCCTAAATGATCAATATCATCTACTGATCCTTTTCCATTTCTTATACTTATTAATTTCTTAATTACATCAATAATATCTATTTTATCTAAAATTCTAGATCCTTTAATATTTTTTCTTGATAAAGAACTATTAAATTTCATGCGTCCAACATTAGATAAATCATATTTTTCTTCTGTAAAAAATAAATTTCTAAATAAGTTTTCTGTAGCCTCTTTTGTTGGTGGTTCTCCTGGTCTCATCATTTTATAAATTTCTATTAATGCACTATATTTGTCTTCTGTAGAGTCAATTTTTAAAGTTTCTGAAATATATGCACCATGATCTAAATCATTAGTGAATAATGTTTCAATAATATTAAATCCATTATTTTTTAACTTATATATAAATTCAATATTTAGTTCTGTATTTGCTAAAGCTATTATTTCTCCATTAATTTTATTAATATAATTTCTAGATAATTTTTTTCCTATTAAATATTCTATAGGTACTTCTATATTTTTTATTCTATCTAATTTTAATTTTTTTATATGTTTAGCTGTGATTCTTCTACCCTTTTCTATATAGTTATTACCATTACATGTTATATTAAAAGATGCTGTTTCTCCTCTTAATCTTTCTGGAAATAATTCCATCATAATTTTATTATGCTTAAATTCAAAAATATTTTTTTTAAAAAAAATATCCAAAATTTGCTCTGTATCATAATTTAAAGCACGTAATAATACACTAACTGGTAGTTTTCTTCTTCTATCTATTCTTACAAATAAATTATCTTTTGGATCGAATTCAAAATCTAACCATGATCCTCTATATGGAATGATTCTAGCATTATATAAAACTTTTCCAGAAGAATGTGTTTTTCCTTTATCACTATCAAAAAATACTCCTGGACTACGATGTAATTGGGATACAATTACTCTTTCTGTTCCATTGATTATGAAAGTTCCATTATTGGTCATTAATGGTATTTCTCCCATATATACTTCTTGTTCTTTTATTTCTTTTATTGTAGCTTTTTGAAATTGATATTCTTTTTCATAGATTACTAAACGTAGTTTTACCTTTAATGGTGCAGAGTATGTTGCTCCCCTTGTTTGGCATTCTTTTACATCAAATGTATTTGTTCCTATTCTATAATTTATATATTGTATCTCGGCATTTTCGCTGTAACTTTTTATAGGAAAAATAGATTTAAATGCTGATTCTAAACCACTGATATTTTTATTATTATGTTTAATAAATTTTTTAAAAGATTCTATTTGTGTATAAAGTAAGTAAGGAATATTTAGAACTTGCGGACGTTTACCAAAATCTTTTCTAATTCGTTTTTTTTCAGTATAAGAATAAAACATTCATTACCTCAGATATCTTTTATATAAATCTTATTTTTTTGATTAAATTATTTTTCAGAATTAAATAACTTTGCTAATTTTTTAATATGAAATTTATTTTTTTAATAAAAATGTTTATTTTTTATATTTATTTTTATTAGTCTAAATAAATTACTTTTAATAAAAGCATAAAAAGGCTGGCAACTTATATATTACTAGTTACCAGCCAACATCCTATAATTTATTTAGGATGCTATTAATTAGAATATATATTATTTAATTTCAACCTGAGCACCTGCTTCTTCTAGAGATTTTTTTAAATTATTAGCTTCTTCTTTACTAATATTTTCTTTTAGAGTTACAGGAAATGATTCAACTAAATCTTTTGCTTCTTTTAGACCTAATCCTATAGCGCTACGTACAGATTTAATCACTGATATTTTATTACTTCCAATAGATTTTAATATAACATCAAATTCAGTTTTTTCATCTATTTCTTCTTTTGTATTTTTTTCTTGACTATTCAATGGAATAGAAGCTGATACTCCAAATTTATTTTCTATAGAAGATATAAGTTCCATAACTTCCATAACAGACATATTAGATATTGATTCTAAAATTTGTTCTTGAGTAATTGACATGACAAGTTATTCCTAACAATAATTTTAATTATTATATTTAATTTTGTATTAATTTATTTTTACTTTTTATTTTTTTCTTTAATTTTACATACATTGTAAATTATATAAACTAATTTTCCTATTGAAGCAATTTTTAGAGTTATAGCTAGCTTAGTTAAAGCTTCTTTAATAGTTGGAATATTTGCAAGATAATCTATTTGTGATAAAGATAATAATTTACCTTCAAATGCAGCTCCTTTTATTTGGAAATTTTTATTTTTTTTTGAAAATTCTTTAAATAATTTAACTGCTGATCCAGGATTATCTATTGAATAAGCAATTATATTTTGACCTTTTAATATATTTTTTAAACATTTAAAATTTGTTTTTTTTATTATTTTTCTCAATAAAGTGTTTTTTATAATGTTTATTATTACATTTTTCTCTCTAGCTTTTTTTCTTAGTTTTGTTATTTCATTTGCAGTTATTCTTGAAGGATCAGCTATAATAGCTGAAATTGCTGATTTTGATATTTCAATTGTTTTATATATAATATCTTTTTTATTTTGAAGGTTTAATGCCATATATTTATACTCTTTAATTTTATTTATTAAATTTTATTAAAAATTTTAATTCATTTAAATTTAAAAAATTTTTAAATTTTACATTATAAATTGATACTTATCTATATTTATAAATATACTATTTTTATAATGTTACGAATTTTATATTTTATTTATTAATAAACAAAATATTTTTTTATAGTTCTATTTGATTTTATAGATTTAAGTGGTTTATATTAACTGATATTCCCATAGTTGTAGAAATAGTAACTTTTTTAAAAAATACTCCTTTAGACTTTTCAGATTTCATCTGAGTGATAGCTTTTAATAATACTTTTAAATTTTCTACTATATGTTCTTTTTGAAAATTTATTTTTCCAATTATGCTATGTATTATTCCATTCTTATCATTTTTAAAATATATCTGTCCTTTTTTAACATTTTTTATTGTTTGATAAATATTATTTGTTACAGTACCCAGTTTTGGACTTGGCATTATTCCCCTAGGACCTAAAATTGACCCTATTGTTCCTACTATTTTCATTGCATCTGGAGATGCAATTATTACATCTAGTAAATTTTTTTTATCTTTTATCTTTTTGATTAAGTTTTCCATTCCTATATAATTGGCTCCTGCTAGTTTTGCTTTTTTAATATCTAAATCTTTTGCAAATACTCCTATTTTTATTTTTTTTCCAGTACCATTTGGTAATAAAACTGTTCCTCTAATATTTTGTTCAGATTTTTTTGTATTTATTCCTAAATTTATTGCAATATCTATACTTTCGTTAAATTTAGCTGTTGCTGTTTTTTTTAGAATATCTATAGCTTGATTAACATCATATATTTTTTTTGAATCAACTTGTTTTGAGATTTTTGATCTTCTTTTCGTTTTTTTCGACATTTACTCCATCCTCTATAATTAAACCCATAGAATTAGCTGTACCTATAATAGATTTTATTATCTTTTCTATATTTGAACCTGTCATATCTTTTGATTTTATTTGCGCTATTTTTTTTATTTGAGATAGTTTAATATTACCTACTTTATCTATTTTTGGTTTACTAGATCCTGATTTTATTCCTGCTTCTTTCTTTAATAAAATAGATGCTGGAGGAGTTTTAGTAATAAATGTAAATGATTTATCAGAATATACAGTTATTATTACAGGTATAGGCAATCCTTTTTCTATATTTTCTGTTTTTTTATTAAATATCTTACAAAATTCCATAATGTTTAGACCTTGTTGACCTAAAGCAGGTCCAACTGGTGGACTAGGATTTGCCATTTTTGCAGGAATTTGTAGTTTTATTTTTGATTTAATTTTTTTGACCATTTTTCTATTCCTTAGGTTTTTTCTACTTGTCCGAAATCTAATTCTACAGGAGTAGATCTACCAAAAATAGACACAGATACTTTTAATCTATTTTTTTCATAATCTACTTCTTCTACTACTCCATTAAAATCTGCAAAAGGACCATCTTTTACACGTACCATTTCTCCTGGTTCAAATAAAGTTTTTGGTCTAGGTTTTTCTCCTGCTTTTTTTATTCTATTTAAAATTAAATTTACTTCTTTATTGCTTATTGGCGACGGTTTATCTGATGTACCTCCTATAAAACTCATTACTCTAGGTACACTACGTATTAAATGCCAACTTTCATCATTCATTATCATTTGTATTAAAACGTATCCTGGAAAAAATTTGTATTCACTCTTTCTTCTATAACCTCCTCTTATTTCAATTACTTCTTCTTTTGGAACCATAATCTTGCCAAATAATTTTTCTTTTTTGTTTAATTTTATATATTCTTTTATTGATTTGGCTACTTTTCCTTCAAATCCAGAGAATGCTTGTATAACATACCAACGTTTTTTTTTAGTATCAGGCATTTTTATAACCTTAATTCAGTTATGAAAGATATTAAATTAAATAATAGATTATCAAGTCCCCATAAAATAATTGATATTATAATAGTT
Organism: Buchnera aphidicola (Neophyllaphis podocarpi); assembly: GCF_964059055.1. Taxonomy (NCBI): domain Bacteria; kingdom Pseudomonadati; phylum Pseudomonadota; class Gammaproteobacteria; order Enterobacterales; family Erwiniaceae; genus Buchnera; species Buchnera aphidicola. The sequence continues at coordinate 51,242 of NZ_OZ060386.1, forward strand.
ACAAATATTACTATCAGTGTAGTATACAAAGTTTCTTGAAATTTTGGCCAAATAATATTATTAACTTCTTTTTTAGTTTTTTTGATAAATATTACTATTTTTTTTCCTAAATCGGTCAATAAAAATATAATGATAGATGTTGTAATAGTTATTAAATTAATTAATATTGTAGTTATTGAATGCTTTTTATAATAATAACTTATAATAAAATCTACAACAAAGATACTTAATATATAAATCCATTTTGTAAGTTTTTTTTTATTTTTTTTATTTTGATATTTTTTTTTAATTTTCATATTTAGAATAAAATAATCCTATTAAATACATATGTATTAGATCACATTTTTTTAAAAAAATTAAATTCATATTCAATAATATTATAATTTTATTACTAAACATAAATATTTTTGAATATTAAACAGATTTAAATATTTGAATATTATTGATAATAATTTGATTTGTGGAGAGAATTTTGTTTTAATATTGCTGATACCCAGATTTGAACTGGGGACCTCATCCTTACCAAGGATGTGCTCTAACCTTCTGAGCCATATCAGCATAGAATTTTTAAGTTTTTTATTAAATACTTTCTTTTTATAAAAAAGACTTTTGAAATGGAGCGAGCAGCGGGAATTGAACCCGCATCATCAGCTTGGAAGGCTGAGATAATAGCCTTTATATGATGCTCGCAATGATAATAAAGTATAATTTTTTGGTGGGAGAAGGATTCGAACCTTCGAAGTCTCTGACGGCAGATTTACAGTCTGCTCCCTTTGGCCGCTTGGGTATCCCACCTTTTTATTAATAATTTTGCCGGCTACCGGAATCGAACTGGTGACCTACTGATTACAAGTCAGTTGCTCTACCTGCTGAGCTAAGCCGGCTTATAATATTTTTAAATATAAATTTTAATTTTAAAATATTACATAAACTGTTATTATATAATAAAAGTTATGTAATATACAATAAATAAATTGCTTTTTTTTAAAAATTTTTGTTCTATATAAAAATATATACGTTTATTTTAATTATCATTTTTTACAACTATAGAATTATATGAATTACTATCAAAATGTGTATAAAAATTTAATTTTTAATAAATATAATAAAATATATTCTTTTATATTGGATATTTTAGGTAAAAAAATAAGAAAAAATAGCACTAATAAATATATTTTAAATGATTTTTTTTTAAGTAAATGTAAAATAACAAACAATATTCCATATATAATTGGTATTACAGGTAGTGTTGCTGTAGGTAAAACTACTATTTCTAAATTATTGCAATTTTTATTACAAACAAGATTTAATAATTTTAAAATAGAATTAATAAATACTGATAGTTTTTTGTATCCAAATTATATATTAAATAATATAGGATTGATGCATAAAAAAGGATTTCCCGAATCTTATGATATAAATTTATTATTTAGTTCTTTATTTAATATAAAAAAAGGTATTTCTTCTGTTAGTATCCCTGTTTATTCACATAAAATTTATGATATTATTCCTAAATGTGAACAAGTTATTAATTTACCTGATATAATTATCATAGAAGGTTTAAATATCTTACAGAATATTCCAATATATAATCATATTTTAATTTCTGATTTTGTTGATTTTTCTATATATATTGATTCATCGGAAGAATTACTAAAATGTTGGTATATAAATAGATTTTTTCAGTTAATTAAAAATTCTCGCTCTAATTTAAAATCTATTTTTTATAATTATAATAAAATTACTGAATTTAAAGTATGTAAAATAGCTAATAAATTTTGGGAAGATATTAATTTATTAAATTTAAAATTAAACATTTTACCTACTCGCGATAAAGCAGATTTAATTATATATAAAAGTGATAATCATTCATTAAAATTAATATAATGTATTATTATAAATTTTTATTTAAGTATTATTTTTCCATTTTTGATAACTTTAATTTGTTTATTAACTTTTATTAATAAGTTTCCCTGCATGTCTATTCCTTTATTAATCCCTATAATATTATTATTTCCATTAAATAACTTAACTTTTTTATTTATATAATTATCAAATATTAACCATTTATTTTTAAATTTCATAAAACCGTATTTATTAAATTTTTTTAGAGAATCTATTAGTTTATTTATCAATTTTGGAATTATTAAGTTTCTATCAATATTTATTCCTGATTCTATTAGACTAATCCATGGCTGATCTATCTCATTATCTGTATTAGAGTATTTCATTCGAACATTTATTCCAATTCCTATTGCTAAACTAATTTTTTTATAATTTTTATCACATGATTCTATTATTATCCCTGCTAATTTTTTATTATTTAGGTATAAATCATTTGGCCATTTAATTTTTATTTTTTTTACTCCTATATTTTTTAAAACTTCTGCGATACTTATAGTAATAATTATACTTATTCCTTTTTGTTTGAAATATTTTTGTTTGTTGAAACACCAATACATTGATATATATATATTACATCCAAATGGTGAGAACCATTTTTTGTTTCTTTTTCCATATCCTTTTGTTTGATATTCAGAAATACATACATCTCCAGATTTAAATTTTTTTATATTATTTAATAAATATTTGTTTGTAGAATTTATTACTGGAATATAAAAAATTTTTTTTTATCATATTATAAATATTTTTAATATTTAATAATTTTACACGATTTTTAAATGCATATTTTATATTATCACAGGTAATAATATTTAAACCCCATTTTTTTAGTATTCTAATTATGTTTCTAATATTTATTTCATTTACTATATTTTTTTCTAATTTTTTGTTTATTTTTTTGATGGAATAAAATTTTCCGTCACTCATTATATTAATAATATTTATTATTTTTTTATTGTAATTAATATTATAATTTTTATATATTTTTTTCATTTTTAGATCCGTATAATCTAACTTCTGGTTCTAACCATATATTGAATTTTTTTGCTACATTGTTTCTGATTTTTCTTGCTAAAGATATTATATCATTAGGTGTTGCGTTATTTTTATTTATTATTATTAGGGCTTGTTTATTATGTATTTGAGCTCCTCCTATTATAGTTCCTTTTAAATTGCATTTTTCTATTAACCATCCTGCATATATTTTTATATCTCCATTTTTTTGGATATAAAAATGTAAATTTTTATTTTTTTTTATTAAAATTTTAAATTTTTTATAATTTATTATTGGGTTTTTAAAAAAACTACCTGCATTTGCTATATTTTTTGGGTTTGGAATTTTTTTTTTCCTAATTGAACATATTTTGTTATATATTTTGTGGGGTGTTAGTTTTTTATTATTTAAAATATTTAATCCATTATACTCATTTATAGGTTTCCATTTTTTGTATAACTTTATACCTACAGATATTATTACATAATCTTTAAATTTATTAGTTTTAAAAATACTATGTCTATATCCAAAATAACAAAATTTTTTATAAATTCGTTTTATTTTTTTTGTTTTCAAAAACATTAAATCAATATAACTACATATATCTTTAAATTCTAGACCATATGCTCCTATATTATTTATTGGAGCTGATCCAACTAATCCTGGAATTAAAGCTAAATTTTCTAATCCAAATATCCCAATTTTTAATGTGTATTTAACTAATTCATTCCATTTTTCACCTGAATTAACATGTAGTATCCAATGTTTTTTTTTTCTATGATATTTATACCTCTTATTCTGTTTATAAAAATAATACCAATATAATTTTTTAAGAACAGAATATTACTTCCTTCTCCTATTATCAAATAAGGTAATTTTTTTTTTTTACATATTTTATAATTTATTAATAATTTTTTTATATCTTTGATAATAATAATTTTTTTTGCTTTAACATCAACAGATAATGTATTAAATTTTTTTAATGAATTATTTTTTTTTAATATCATGTTTATTCTTTATTTTGAAATTAAATTAAAATATAATTAATTTTAATAAACGATTTTGTTTATTATAATTTTATTAATAGTTTATATTATACAAACATTTTATAAGGATTTATATATTTATATGCATGTTTCTTACTCTCATTATATAGAATTACTATATTACAATTTATTATACAAAAATAATAAAAAAATTAATTTTTCTTTTGAATTTTTCCCTCCTAAAAATAATAAAATGGAGAGTTGTTTGTGGAATTCTATAAATCAATTAACTAGTTTTAAACCTAAATTTTTTTCAGTAACATATGGAGCTAATAGCGGAGAAAAACATAAAACAAGTGAAACAGTATACTCTATAATGAAAAAAACTGGAATAAATACTGCTGCTCATTTAACTTGTATAGATTCTAATAAAAATGAATTAATAAATATAGCAAAAAATTATTGGAAAAATGGGGTTAATCATATTATAGCCCTTCGTGGAGATTCTTTTGATATAAATTCTAAACCTAGAATGCATGCTATTGATTTAGTTTATTTATTAAAAGAAGTAGCAGATTTTGATATATCTGTTGCTGGATATCCTGAAGTTCATCCTGAAGCTAATAATTCTCAATATGATTTAGTAAATTTAAAAAATAAAGTACAAGCAGGAGCTAATAGAGTAATTACTCAGTTTTTTTTTGATACTTCTGCTTATTTAAGATTTAGAGATAGATGCGCAAAGATTGGAATAAATGTAGAAATTATTCCTGGTATTTTACCTATTTATAATTTTAATCAAATTAAAAAATTTGCATCTACTACAAATGTAAAGATTCCACTTTGGGCTCATAAAATATTTGGTAGTTTGGAAAATAATCCAGATGTTAATAAAATATTATCTGCCCATATTGTTATTAATATGATAAGTGTGTTATGTTCTGAAGGAATACAAAATTTTCACTTTTATACTTTAAATAAATCAGAAATAATTTATCCTATTTGTCATTTATTAAAATCTAATACAATATAATTATTATTTAATTTATATATTAAAATTTATTTTTTAATTAAAGATTAATATTTTGTAACATTAAACTATTAAAATTATTTATAAATGAAATATTTCTTTATATTTTAAGTTTAGCATTATATCTAACAATTATTCTAAATAAAATTAAATTATATAATAAATTAATGTTTTATCAATTTTATTAATATTTATTAATCTATCTATTTATTTTTTAATTTTATTTTATTTTTTAACAAAATATAATTGGGTTTATTTTAAATGAAAAAAAAATTAATTAAAAAAGTTATTTTAGCTTATTCTGGAGGATTAGATACTTCAGTTATTATTCCTTGGTTAAAAGAAAATTATAAGTGTGAAGTTATTGCTTTTGTTGCTGATATTGGACAAAATAAGGAAGATTTAAATAATATTGAAGATAAAGCTTTAATGTCAGGTGCTAGTAGTTGTTATATATTAGATTTAAAAGAAGAATTTATAAGTAATTATGTGTTTCCTATTCTAAAAATAGGAGCATTATATGAAGGTAATTATTTATTAGGTACAGCTATAGCTAGACCTCTTATAGCTAAAGCTCAAGTAGATTTAGCTAATAAATTAAATGCTGATGCTTTGTGTCATGGATCTACTGGTAAAGGTAATGATCAAATACGTTTTGAGGTATCATATGCATCTTTAGATTCAAGATTAACAGTTTTGGCTCCTTGGAGAGAATGGAATTTGAATTCTCGAGAAGATTTATTAAAATATTTATCTGATAGAAATATTCCAACATCAACTACATTAAAAAAAATCTATAGCAGAGATGAAAATGCTTTTCATATATCCACAGAAGGTGGAATTTTAGAAAATACATATAATGCTACTAATAAAGATTGTTGGGTTTGGACCAAAGATTTAGAAGATACTCCAGATGTTTCTGAAAAAATTTCTATTACTTTCAATAAAGGTATTATTTCTTCTATAAATGGTATTAATTTAAGTCCTTTTAATTGTATAGATAAATTAAATAAAATAGGCTCTATACATGGAATAGGGCGTGTAGATATTGTAGAAAATCGTTTAATAGGAATTAAATCTAGAGGTTGTTACGAAACTCCAGGAGGAACTATTATTTTTAAATCTTTAAGATCTTTAGAGCAAATAGTTCTTGATCGTGAATGTTTAAGGTGGAGAGAAAAATTAGGCGCAGAAATGTCTAATATAGTTTATGATGGAAAATGGTTTTCTCCGATACGAGAAGCTATACAATCTTCATCTGATTTTTTATCTAATTTATTAAATGGTGAAATAGTATTAAAACTTTATAAAGGTAATATAATAGTTTTACAAAAAAAATCACCTAATTCTTTATATTCTAGAGAATATGCTACTTTTAATAATGATAGTGTTTACAATCATAAGGATGCTACTGGTTTTATTCGACTTTTTAGTCTTTCTGATAAAATTCGTTCTTCTATTAAATAAAAATATAATTTAGAATTTTTATATATTTTATTTTATATTAAGTACGATTATGGAGTTTTTATGAAGTTGTGGGGTGGTAGATTTACTAAAAAATTAAATAATGATTTTAAAAATTTTAATAATTCTTTACATATTGATTATATTTTAATAGAACAAGATATTATAGGTTCTATAGCTTGGTCTAAAGCTCTTTTGAAAGCTAATGTATTAAATGTACATGAACAAAATAAAATAGAAAATGCATTGAATATTTTATTAAAACAATCTAAAAAAGATTTTAGCTTAATATCTAATGGACAAGAAGAGGATATACATACTTGGGTTGAAAAACGTTTAATTGATATGCTGGGAGATTTAGGAAAAAAAATTCATACAGGTAGAAGTCGTAATGATCAGATTGCTACTGATTTAAGATTATGGTGTAAATATAATGTTAATAATATATTAATATGTATAAAAAAATTTCAATTATCTTTAATTAATGCAGCTGAAAAATACAAAAAAACTATTATGCCTGGTTATACTCATTTACAGAGAGCTCAACCTATAACTTTTGGTTATTGGTGTTTAGCTTATGTATCAATGCTAACTAGAGATAAGCATAGACTAAAAGATGCATTAAAAAGAATAGATGTTAGTCCTTTGGGTTCAGGGGCTCTTGCTGGTACTTCTTGGAATATTGACAGAGATAAATTGGCAAATACCTTAGGATTTTCTGAATCAAGTGTCAATAGTTTAGATAGTGTTTCTGATCGTGATTATATTATTGAAATATTATCTTCTGCTTCGATAGGTATGATGCATTTATCTAGATTTTCTGAAGATTTAATTTTTTTTAATTCAAGCGAAGCTAATTTCATTGAACTTTCTGAATCTGTAACATCAGGTTCATCTCTTATGCCTCAAAAAAAGAACCCTGATTCTTTAGAATTAATTAGAGGTAAATGCGGAAGTGTTTATGGTTCTTTAATTAATGTATTAGTTATGTTGAAAGGATTACCTTTGTCTTATAATAAAGATATGCAGGAAGACAAAAAATCTCTTTTTGATTCCATAAAAACTTGGATTAATTGCTTGCAAATTTCTACTTTGGTTATAGACACTATAATTGTAGATTATAAATCTTGCTATGATAGTGCTAAAAAGAGTTATTCAAACGCTACTGAACTTGCAGATTATTTAGTAAATAAAGGAATAACTTTTCGTGAAGCTCATTATATAGTTGGAAAGTTAGTTGTTGAATCAATTAAAAAAAATTTATTATTAGAAGATCTTGAACTATCTTTTATGCAGAAATTTAGTTGTTTAATTAAAAAAGATGTTTATAATTTTCTTAGTTTAGAATCTTGTATAAATAAAAGAAACTCTAAAGGAGGTGTTTCATATAATCAAATAGATTTAGCAATTAATTTAGCTAAAAAAGAATTAATTAAATAAATTATATTTTTTTAATAATATTTAAACTTATTAAAGTTTTAATAATCGTTTACATAACTAATAAATCTATCTATAAAATTAGAATTTTTATTAGTTGTTTTACTTTATATGTAAACGATAATTTATTTTGATTAATCATCTAAAAAACTTCTAAGAATTTCTGATCTGCTAGGATGTCGTAATTTTCTAAGAGCTTTTGCTTCTATTTGGCGTATTCTTTCTCTTGTTACATCAAATTGTTTTCCTACTTCTTCTAAGGTATGATCTGTTGTCATATCAATACCAAATCTCATTCTTAAAACTTTTGCTTCTCTTGCAGTTAATCCGGATAAAACATCATGTGTTGCTGTACGTAAACTGTCCGAAGTTGCAGATTCTAATGGTAATTCTATATTTGTATCTTCAATAAAATCTCCTAAATGAGAATCGTCATCATCTCCTATAGGAGTTTCCATAGATATAGGTTCTTTAGCAATTTTTAAAACTTTTCTTATTTTATCTTCTGGAATCATCATTCTTTCAGATAATTCTTCTGGAGTTGGTTCTCTTCCTATTTCTTGTAATATCTGTCTTGATATTCTATTTAATTTATTTATTGTTTCTATCATATGTACAGGAATTCTTATTGTTCTGGCTTGATCTGCTATAGATCTAGTTATAGCTTGTCTTATCCACCATGTAGCATATGTAGAAAATTTATATCCTCTCCTATATTCAAATTTATCTACAGCTTTCATCAAACCTATATTTCCCTCTTGTATTAAATCTAAAAATTGTAATCCTCTATTAGTATATTTTTTTGCTATAGATATTACTAATCTTAAATTAGCTTCAACCATTTCCTTTTTAGCTCTTTTTGCTCTTGCTTCTCCTATAGACATCCTTCTATTTATATCTTTAATCTCTTTTATACTTAGTCCTGTTTGTTTTTCAATTTCGATTAATTTCTTTAAACTGAAATTAATTTCTTCTTTAATATCTAAAATTTTATTAAACCATGATTCATTTTTGTTTTTAGCTATTTTGAACCATATTTTATTTATTTTATTTACAGAAAAAATGTATATGAAATTTTTTTTTGTCATTTTACATGTTTCCATACATAAATTCATTATTATTTTTTCTTGTTTTCTTATTTTTTTTATTGTTTTTCTTACATTATTAACTAAGTAATCAAATTGTTTTTGTACTAATCTAAATTGTTTAAAAATTTCAGACAAATTTTTTATTGCTACAATGCAATCCTTATGTTTTCTGTTTTTATTTTTAATTTTTTTAAAAGTATTTATATATTGATATTTTAGTTCAGAAAATTTTTCTTTTGCTAATATTGGATCTATACAATTTTCATCTTCATCTATGTTATCATCTGAATTTGCATGTTCATTGATATCTTCATCTATGTTATCATCTGAATTTGCATGTTCATTGATATCTTCATCTATGCTTTTTGATATATTAGAATTAAAATCTATAATTGTAGATGCAATTATTTCTGTATTATTAGGATCTATAAAACCAGTAATAATTTCAGATAATCGCATATTTCCTGATTTTACTTTCTCATATTGTTCTAATAAATATGTAATTGCTTCTGGATATTCAGCTATAGAAGATTGTACTTGATTAATTCCATCTTCTATTCTTTTAGCTATGTTTATTTCACCTTCTCTAGTTAAAAGTTCTACTGTACCCATTTCTCTCATATACATTCTAACTGGATCTGTTGTTCTTCCTATATCTGATTCCACATTAGATAAAACTTGTACTGCTGCTTCTGCTACATCTTCATCTGCATTTGTATTGTTTTCATTTAAAATTAAATCATCAGCATCTGGTGCTTCTTCAACCACCTGAATACCCATATCATTAATCATCTGTATAATATCTTTTATTTGTTCGGAATCTATAATATCTTCCGGCAGATGGTCATTGATCTCAGCATAAGTCAGATAGCCTTGCTCCTTACCATGTGTGACAAGTTGCTTAAGCTGTGACTGCGAGTTTTGTTCCATAAGACGGTTATCCATAATTATATTTTGAGATTGTATTATTAATTGTTTTAAATAAACAATTTGATTATTGAATATAATAATTAAATTTTGTAAATTTTTTAAATTAATCTTTAATAATTTAAAATTTTATTTTGATAATTCTTTATTTATCGACCAAAGTTCTTGTTTTTCACTTTTTTTTAATCCTTTATATCGTTCTAGATTTATTAATAAATTTTGACGTTTTTCTAATGCAATATTATATATTTTTGTTATTGAGTCTATAAACATGATCTTAATTTTATTATTTTTAATCATGTGGTCCCATTTTATAAATTTTTTTATTATTTTTTCTAATTTTTTTCCTCTATAGTTTTCAATTAACTGAGATGGTTTAATATTTGGATTATAAAGACATGTTTTTATTAAATCTATAAAAATATTCATTCCAGGTAATCTTATTTTATTTAATATTTTTATTGAAGGAGTTAATTTTACTAAATATGGATTTTGTGCTAATAAACCAATTAATATGCGTATTGTATTATTTTTGAAATCGTTTTTTTGTTTATTTTTTTTCCTTTCTTTTTCTTTTAATAAATTAATATTTAATTGATTAATATCTGGAATTCCTAGATTATTTCCTAATTCTTTATATAAATATATCTTCATAGTTTTTCCTGGTATTTTATTAATTAAAGGAATCACTAATTTAGTTAATAATGAACGTGTTTCATTATTAATGATATTTATTTTTTTTATTAATATTTTGAATATAAATTTAGACATTGGTATAGCTTTAGAGATTCTTTTTTTAAATAGTTTCTTTCCTTCTTTTTTTATTATTGAATCAGGGTCTTCTCCTTTAGGTAAAAATATGAAACTTATTGTTCTTCCATCATATATATATGGTAACGACATATTTAATGATTTCCAAGCAGTATTTATTCCTGCTTCATCTCCATCATAGCAATAAATTATGTTATTAGTATGACTAAATAACAATTTTATGTGTTCAATGTTTATTGCAGTTCCAAGCAATCCTACTACATATTTTATTTTATTTTGTACTAATGAAATTACGTCTAAATATCCTTCTACAACTATTATGTATTTTTTGATTTTGTGCTTTATGTTTAATTCATATATTCCATATAATTCTTTTTTTTTGCAAAATATATTACTTTCTGGTGAATTTATATATTTTGGTATTTGTTTATTTATTGATCTTCCCCCAAAACCTACAATTTTTCCATATTTATTCCTAATAGGAAATATGATTCTATTTTGGAATAAATCATATTTTTTATTTTTTTCATTTACTATAACTATCCCATTTTTTATTATTTCATTTTGTAGTTCTGTATCATTATTAAAATATTCATATAATCCATTATATTTTTTATTAGTGATGCCTATAGAAAAAGTATTAATTGTATCAATATTTATACCTCTATTTATTAAATAATTTGGTTTAAAATGATTTAAGTTTTCTTTGTAAAAGAAACATACTTTTTCTAATAATTTATAACATTTTTTTATATATTCAATTTTTTTATTTATGAATAAATTTATTTTTTGATTTTCATAAACTAAATTTAATCCATGTATTTCTGACAGTCTTTGAATGCTTTCTATGAAACTTAAATTATCATAATTTATTAAAAAATCTATTACGTTCCCATGTATTTTACAACCAAAGCAATAAAAAAATTGTTTTTCATAGTTTACATAAAATGATGGATTTATTTCTTTATGAAAAGGACAATTAGCTACATAATTTTTACCTCTTTTAATTAAATTTACTCTTGAATTTATAATATCTATTATATTTGTAGAATCTATTAGATTATTTATAAAATTTTTTGAAATTTTTTTAGACATATATTTTCTTTTAATTATTACTAATAAAATCTTAATCACTTATTTTATATAGATTTAGATTTTATTAGCTTTTATTTTTTTTTGCTATAATTTTTGTAATTTAATACATTCTAGTTCTTCGCATATTTTCTCTTGATATTTTTTTTGCTAATCTTTTAATTGCTGATGCTTTTGCTCTTTTTCTTGCTGTCGTTGGTTTTTCATAAAATTCTCTTCTACGAATTTCTGCTAAGATACCTGCTTTTTCGCATGATCTTTTAAATCTTCTTAGAGCTACATCGAATGGTTCATTATCACGTACTTTAATAATTGGCATGTTTATTTTCCTATATTTTTAGTTTATAATCTTATATTTATTTATAAACTTTAATTATATATGTTAATTTTAGGAATTGAAACTTCTTGTGATGATATTGGTATAGCTTTATATGATGATGTTTTAGGTTTAATATCTCATAAATTATATAAACAAGATCATCTTCATTTTAATTATGGCGGTATAGTGCCAGAGTTAGCTGCTAGAGATCATATATTAAATATTGTTCCTGTAATAAAATCAGTTTTAAAAGATTCTTCAATTAGTAAAAAAAATATTAGTGCTATAGCATACACAGCTGGTCCTGGTTTAGCTGGTTCTTTGTTAATAGGTGCTGCTGTAGGTAGTTCTTTAGCATTATCTTTAGATATACCAATTATACCAATTAATCACATGGAAGGACATTTATTTTCAGTAATGTTAGAAAATGAATCAGCTCCTGAATTTCCTTTTATTGCTCTTTTGGTTTCTGGTGGTCATACAGAATTAATTCTAGCTAATGCAATTGGTAAATATATATTATTAGGAAAAACTCTTGATGATGCTGCTGGTGAAGCATTTGATAAAATAGCTAGATTGTTAGGTTTAGAATATCCTGGAGGAATAAATCTTTCAAAAATAGCTAAAAATGGTAATACTAGTCGTTTTTTATTTCCTAGACCAATGACAAATAGCTTAAGTATGGATTTTAGTTTTTCTGGCCTTAAAACTTTTGCATCTAATATTATTTTGAAACATAAAAATGATTTTCAAACAAAAGCTGATATTGCCCGTGCTTTTGAAGATGCTATTGTTGATACTTTATATATTCAAGTTAACAAATGTTTAAAAAAAACACTATTATCAAATTTAGTTGTTTCTGGTGGTGTTAGTGCTAATCATGCGCTCAGAAATAAAATGAATAATTTAAAAGGTTGTAAAGTTTTTTTTCCAAAAAAACAATTTTGTACAGATAATGGTGCTATGATTGCATATACAGGTATGTTATATTTCAAATTAGGTTATTTTTTAGAACCTGAAATTATTGTAAATCCTTCTTGGAAAATTTCTGATGTTAATTTTAATTTTAAAAAAGTTAATTAAATTTTTGTTTTAATATTATTTATATTTTTTTTATTTAATAGAGTTAAATATATGAATACGATTTTTATTAATGATTTAATTGTTTTTACAACTATTGGTATTTATAATTGGGAAAAAAGTATAAAACAAAAGTTAATTTTAGATATATCTATGAAATGGAATAATAGTATGTTTAATAAAACTTATAATATTAATGATTGTTTAAATTATGAAAATATTGCTAAATATTTAGAGTCATATTTATATAAAAATAAATTTTTATTAATAGAAACTGTTGCAGAGAAAATATCTGATATTATCTTATATAAATTTAATTCTTATTTTACTACAGTTAAAGTCACTAAACCTAATGCTTTATATAATGCTAAAGAGGTAGGCATTATAATTCATAGAAATAAAGAATTAGACGAATAAAGTTTTTAATATTTAATTTTTACTTATTTTTAATAATTCAGATATTTTATTAAATCTTCAATAGTTAATACCTTCATTTTTTTTATTTTAGCAAATTTAATAATTTCTGGTGTTCTTGCCATGCTTCCATCTTTGTTAGTTAATTCACATAATACTCCTGTTGGTGAAAATCCTGCTAAATTCATTAATTCTATTGTAGCTTCAGTATGACCTTTTCTTTTCTTAAGACCTCCTTCTTTTGCTAGAAGAGGAAAAACATGTCCTGGGCTATTTAAATCTGAAGGTTTAGCTTCTTTTGATATAGCAGCTCTTATTGTTGTAATTCTATCTTGAGCTGATACTCCTGTTGTTACATTTTTTGCTGCTTCGATCGTTATTGTAAATCCTGTACCATATTTACTAGTATTTTTTTTTACCATCATAGGTAGTTTTAGTTGTTTTCTTTTTTTTTCGTTTATACATAAACATACAATACCACTACCATATCTTATAGTAAAAGCCATTTGTTTTAATGTCATAGTTTCAGAAGCAAATATTAAGTCTCCTTCATTTTCTCTGTATTCATCATCTATCAAAATTATTCCTTCTCTTTTTTTTAACGATAAAATTGCATTTTTTACACGTTGTAATGGTGTACCAAAATATTTAAATAGTTTATTTTTCATTTTTTATCTTATTTTAAGAAATTTAAATTTTATAAATACCTTTTAATTTAATATTTTTAACATGTAATAAATATTATTAGTTTTACATTTTAAAAATATTTTTAATTTTTTTTTAAAAAATAATATTTATTAAATTTTATAAATATTTTTTTTGAATACTTTTTATTTTTAATTTTTAGATAATCTATATTATTTAATTTTTATTAGTAAATAATATACTTTATTATTTTAATTATTTTAAATTATTATAATATAATGTTTTATATTTTTATATATATATAAAAGATTACAAATATCTATTAATCATAATGCTAAATTAATATATTTATTATAATTTTATTTTTTATTATTTTTTATCTTTTTTTAATTATTAATTTTTTTTGTTCATTGAATTCTTTATTAGTAACTGTAGATGTACCAAATTTGTTTACTACCATGCTTGCTGCTATATTTGCTCTAAAGCATGCTTGTTCTAATGTATTTCCATTAATTAATGATATTGCAATCATACTAATTACTGTATCTCCAGCTCCTGTTACGTCTAAAGCTTCTTTTGAAATTGCATTAAAATGCACTGGTTTTTTATTTTTTTGTAACAGAGTCATTCCTTCTTTTGATTTTGTTATTAATAACGCAGACAAATTTAAATTTCTTATTAATTTCATTCCTTTATTTATCATTTTATTCTCATTTTTACATTTTCCTACTATTAATTCAAATTCATCTAAGTTTGGTGTTAATATTGTAGCCCCATAGTACTTTTTAAAATCTGCTCCCTTAGGATCTATTAATATAGGAATGCACATTTTTTTTGTTAGATTTATTATTTTTTTTATATTATTCAAAGTTCCTTTATTATAATCTGATAAAATTACTATTTTTATATTTTTAATAGATTCTTTAATTTTTTTATATATAATTTCGTTATTAAATTTATTTAAATTTTCTTCAAAATCTATTCTTATAATTTGTTTATTATCTGATAAAATTCTTAGTTTAGTTATAGTTTTATATTTAGATATACAAATAATATTGTTGATTATTCTTTTGTGTAAGATTTTTTTTAAAATTAATGCATTATTATCATTTCCTGTAATTCCAATTAGTTTAGAATATTTTCCTAAAGATGCAATATTCATTGCTACATTTGCAGCTCCTCCGGGCTGATTAATACTATTATTTATTTTCACTACTGGAACTTTTGCTTCTGGAGATTTTCTACTTATACTACCTTGCCAATATTTGTCTAACATAATATCTCCTACTATCATAATTTTTACTTTTTTTGAATTATAAATATTCACTTTATTTTACCTCTATAATGAATTAAATTTTATTTTAATTTAATGATTATTAATATATTATGTGTAAATAATTATTTAATAATAATTAATTTTGGAATTTTATAATTGAAAATATATTTAGTTGGTGGAGCAGTTCGTGATTCATTACTTGGTTTATCTATAAAAGATAGAGATTGGTTAGTTGTGCATTCTACTCCAGAAATTATGTTAAAAAAAGGTTACAAACAAGTAGGAAAAGACTTTCCTGTATTTTTACATCCTAAGACTAATGAAGAGTATTCCTTAGCTAGAATTGAACATAAATGTAATTATGGTTATCATGGTTTTAATACTTATTACTCTCCTAATATAACATTAGAAGAAGATTTATCTAGAAGAGATTTAACTATAAATGCTATTGCTAAAGATCAATATGGAAAATATATAGATCCTTATAATGGTAAAAGAGATATAAAATTACGTATTTTAAGGCATGTTTCTTCATCTTTTATTGAAGATCCTTTGAGGATATTACGTGTTGCTAGATTTTCAGCCAGTTTAGCTCATTTAGGTTTCAAGATAGATTCTAATACTATGTCTTTAATGAAAAATATAGTACATAGTCAAGAGCTTATTTATTTAACAAAAGAAAGAATATGGAAAGAAATTGAAAAAGCTTTGATGACTAAAAATCCGCATGTTTTTTTTATGAATTTAAAATATTGTAATGCTCTTTCATTTATATTTCCAGAATTTAATCATTTATATAAGAAATTTTTTTTATTTCATAACAAAAAAGTTAATGTAGCTGAATATACTTTATTATCTTTAGAAAAAATATCTAGAAAAACATTAGACATTGATGTTAGATTTGCAGTCTTATTTAAATATTTTGGTAATTATTTTTTATTACATAATAATAGTAACAATAAAAAAAATAATTTACTAGTAATTAATTTGTTTAAGTGTCTAAAGATTCCAAATAGATTTAAATTTTTATCATTAATAATTTTTAAATTTTACTCTTTTTTTTCTAAATTACACCTAAGGTCTTCTAAAGATATAGTATTTTTTTTGAATTCTATACGTGCTTGGAAAGATATTACAGTGATTAAAAAAATTATTTGTTTTATTGATGTAGAAAATTATAAATATTCTAAAAAATATGGTTATTTTTATAGACCTGATATTTTTTTAAAGAATATTATATCTATTACAGAAAATATTACAATTAAATCAATTAAATCTAATAACTTTTATGGTATTCAAATTAAAAATGAATTAGATAGATTAAGAATTTTAGCTATAGAAAAATGGAGATCTTCTTTATAAAAAAGTTCAATTTTATTATATGTATTATTTGCTAAAAATATATATTAATAAACCAAATATAATTTTATATATACCAAATATTATAAAAGAGTTTTTTGTTAATATTTTTTCAGATTTTTTAATTAGGATTTTAGAAATTAAAAATGTTAGTATTAATCCTACAAATAGAATTTCTGTGTTTTTTATGTTAAAAAAATTTATATTTTTTATATAATCAATTATTGATGCTCCAATAATTATAGGTATTGCTATAATTAATGAAAATTTTATTGCTATTGTTTTTGATAAACCTGCTAATATAGAACCTGAAATAGCTGCTCCTAATCTAGAAAATCCAGTAAAAAATGCTAGACATTGGAAAATTCCTATTGTTATAGCATGTTTATATGTTATTTCATTTATGTTTTTGATTTTTTCTTTATTTTTTATAATACCTAACAAAAATAATAAAATTCCGCTTAATATTGAACTATATATGATGAATTTATTATTTGTTATATTTTTTTTTATTACTTTTTCTAAAGTAAATCCTATTATTATAGAGGGTATATTCGTTATAACAGTATTAGATATAAATTTTCTGTAGTTTTTAGAAAATATATTTTTTTTGAAAATGTATTTCTTAAAATAATTAATAATTGCTATAGCTGATCCTATTTGAATAGGTATAGTAAATAAATTTATATAAAATTCATTTATTTTTAGTATTTTACTAATTATAATTATATGTCCAGTTGAAGAAATTGGTAAAAATTCCGTAAAACTTTCTATTATGCTTAAGAGAATTATTATAATATTTACATTGTTCATTTAATTTTTATATATATTTAATTTTAAATAAAATTTAATATTTATTAAATACTTATGGAATCTAAAATATGATACCATAAGTATTTTATATAAAAATAATTATTTTATTACTTTTATAATTACAGTTTGACCAGCATTTACTAAACCTGAAAATTTTTTTATTTTTTTAATCTTATCCATATTAGAAATAATAACAGGTGTTAAAATAGATTTAGCTTTTCTTCTTATTAAATTTAGATATAATTTTATAATTGGATCACCTATTTTAACTTTTTGTTTTTCTTTTGCTAGTTTTGAAAATCCTTCTCCTTTAAGTTCTATTGTATCTATACCAAAATGTACAAATAATTCAATTCCTTCATCTGATTCAATTGAAAAAGCATGCATGCTATCAAATATTTTTCCTATTATTCCATTAACAGGAGAAACAATTAAGTTTCCTGTAGGATTTATAGCAACTCCATCTCCAACTATTTTTTTAGCAAATACATCATCTGGAACTTCATTTAAATCTATAACATTTCCAGATATAGGAGCAATGATTTCTATTGTGTTTTTTACTTTATTTTTTTTTCTTTTAAATATTTTAGATAAAAAATTCATTTTTCCTCCTAAATTATTTATTTAAAAATTATTTTTTTTATTTTTAACATTTTATTAAATCTAATATTTCTTTATATGTTGATTTTAATAAAATTTTATTTGCTATTGTTTTTGCTCTTTCAAAATTTGTATTTCTAATAATATTTTTTATTTCTGGAATAACACTAGAATTCATACTAAAAGAATCTAAACCCATGCCTATTAGTAACATTGTAGCACATTTATCTCCAGCTAGTTCTCCGCACATACTTGTTGTAATTCCATTTATATGAGAATTTTTTATTATTTTATAAATAAACTGTAAAACGGATGGAGACATAGGATTATATAAATTTGAAATTAAATCATTACCTCTATCTACTGCTAAAGTATATTGTGTCAAATCATTTGTACCTATGCTAAAGAAATTAACTTCTTTAGATAAATGATTTGATATAATTGCTGCGGCAGGTGTTTCTATCATAATGCCTATTTTTATATTTTTATTAAAGTTCGTTTTTTCTTTTTCTAAATCTGTTTTTATTTTATTTATTTCTGAATTTAAAATTTTTATTTCTTCTACTGAAATTATCATAGGAAACATGATTTTTATTTTCCCAAAAGCAGAAGCTCTTAAAATTGCTCTTAGTTGAGTTCTTAGGATTTCTCTTTTATCCATACATATTCTGATTGCTCTCCATCCTAGAAATGGATTTTCTTCTTTTGGTAGATTCATATAAGGTAGGTTTTTGTCACCACCTATATCCATTGTTCTTATTATTATTGTTTTATTTTTAAATATTTCTGCTGCTTTTTTGTATGCTAAAAATTGTTCTTCTTCTGATGGTAATGATGTTCTGTCCATGAATAAAAATTCAGTTCTATATAATCCTATAAAATCAGCTCCACTATTTTTAGCTATTTCAATATCTTTTATATTTCCTACATTTGCTCCAATAATTATTTTTTTGCCGTCTTTAGTAATAGCTTGTATATTTTTTTTATCTAATAATTTATTTTTTTTATATTTATATTCTTTTTTTAATAAATTTATATTTTTAATAAGATTTTTATTTGGTTTTATATAAATTGAATTATTAATTGCATCTAATGCAATTAATTGCCCACTTCTAACTTTCTTAGTAATATTTTTAGTTCCTACTATAGCTGGTATTTCTAGTGAACGAGCTATAATTGATGTATGAGATGTATTTCCTCCCATATCTGTAATAAAACCTAAAATATTTTTCTTATTTATTTGAGTTGTTTCTGTTGGAGTTAGGTCTTTTGCAATTAATATAACTTGTTCATTGATTTCACTTATATCAATAATTTGCATGCCTTTAATATTTTTTAATAATCTTTTACCTATATCTCTTATATCTATTGCTCTACTTTTTAGATATTCATCTTCTAATTTTTCTAAAGCTTTTGCTTGTTCTTCTATAATAAAGTAAACTGCAGCATCTGCTGTTATATTTTTTTCTTTAATTAGTATTTTTACTTCTTTTTCTAATTCTTGATCTTCTAAAAGCATTATATGACCTTCAAATATATCCTCTTTATCTTGTCCAAATATTTCTCCTGTTCTTTTTTTTATTTTTTTTAATTGATCTGAAGTTTTTTTTCTAGATTTTAAAAATCTTTCAATTTCTATTTGAATATTTTTAGAAGGAATTGTATTTTTATTTATTTGAATTTTTTCTTCTATTAGCAATAAAGCTTTTCCTAATGCAATCCCTGGTGAAGCTAAAATACCTGAGATCATAATATTACCTTTAATATAATAATAAAATTTTTATTATTTTTTGTTTGTTAATAAAATTAAATATAAATAATTTTTAAATTTTTTGTAAAATATATTTATATATTAATATAAATATATTTTTACTATATCATTTTAATTTAATTCATTAATTGTTTCAGTTAAATGTTTTATAGCTTTTTTTTCGTCATCACCTTCTGCTGATAATGTTATTATTGTTCCTTGTATTAATCCTAGTGTTTGTAATTTAAATAAACTTTTTGCATTTGCTGTTTTACCATTTGCTGTTATTGTTATATCAGATGAAAATTCTTTTGCTTTTTTAACAAGTTGTGCAGCTGGACGTGTATGTAATCCATTAGTTGATTTTATTTTTATTTCTTTTTTTAACATTTTTTTTCCTTTTTTTTTATATGTACTTTTTTATTATAATATATAATAATAGTATGAATATCTAAAATATTTTTATTTAATTTTATAATTAATTTTATTTTTTAATTAGAATATAATATTCATTATATATAAAAAAGCACCCATTTAGGGTGCTTTTTTATATATAATGAATATTATATTCTAATTTTTTATTTTAAATTTCAATTTAATGTTATATAGTTATTTCATCTACAAATAATTTAACATTAAATTAATTGTTATTATTATGGTATAATTTTATCATATTTTTATATGTTATTAAAATTTAATATACAAATTTTTTAATATTAATATTAAATATAAATAATTATATTATAAAGGATATTTAAATGAAAAAAATAAAAAAAAATTCTTGAGTTAAAAACTAAAATTTTATATTATCAAAATTTGTATTATAATCTAAATTATTCAGAAGTTCCTGATTCAGAATATGATAAATTAATTAAAGAATTAATTTATTTAGAAAATAAATACCCTAATTATTTAGATAATAATTCTCCTACACAAGTAGTATCTTCTTTAAAAGATAGTCATTTTAAAAAAATAAAACATTTATCTTCTATGTTATCTTTAGATAATGTATTTGATGAATTTAAATATGTTAAATTTCATCAAAATTTATTTGTTAAATTTAAAGATTTCAATATTAATTTTTGTTGTGAATTAAAATTTGATGGTTTAGCTGTTAATTTAATATATAAAAAAGGAATTTTATCTACAGCTTCAACTAGAGGTAATGGAATTTATGGTGAAGATATAACTGATAATGCATTAACTATTAGATCGATTCCTAAAGAATTAAAAGGAGATAACATTCCATCTTTAATAGAAATTAGAGGAGAAATCTTCATGATGCGTGATGATTTCATAAATCTAAATAAAGATCGAAATATTAATAAAAAATTTTCTAATCCTAGAAATGCTGCTTCAGGATCTTTACGTCAAAAAGACGCTTTAATAACTTCTAAAAGAAAATTATACTTTATATGTCATAGTTATGGGATTTGGCATGGTGATTTAATACCTTTTAGTCATTATGATTGTTTAAATAAAATACATTCTTGGGGCATTCCTATTAGTAATTATAATTCTGTTTTTCAAAAAACAGAAGAAATTTTAAATTTTTATTATAAAATATTAAATAAGCGTTCTTTACTTAAATTTGATATAGACGGTATCGTAATAAAACTAAACAAATTAAAATTACAAAAAAAAATTGGTAATACAAGTAAATTTCCAAAGTGGGCTATTGCTTTTAAATTTCCTGCAAAAGAAAAATTAACTCAAGTTAAAAATGTTATTTTTAATGTTGGCAGAACTGGTATGATAACTCCTGTTGCTTGTTTAAAACCAATATATATATCTGGAGTAAAAATTAGTTATGCTTCTTTGCATAGTATAAAAGAAATACAGAGATTAGATTTATATATTAATGATTTTGTTAATATTCGTAGAGCTGGAGATGTTATTCCTCAAATTGTCAATGTAGTTAAAAGCTATAGGAGTAATAATAATATTATTAAAATATCTATTCCTAAAAATTGTTTTTTTTGTGGCTCTAAGCTTTTTACTTTATATAAAAAATCTATTTTAAAGTGTAGTGGACAGTTGATATGTAGTGCTCAACTAAAAAAATCTATTAAACATTTTGTTTCAAAAAACGCTTTTAATATTTTAGGTTTAGGTGAAAAGATTATTAATAAATTGGTAGATGGTAGATATATTAAAGATATTGCTGATTTATTTTATCTTAATATTGATATATTATCTTCAATTTATAAAATAGCTTCTAAAAATTCTTCTAATATTATTAATTCAATTAATAAATCTAGAAGAATAGAATTACATAAACTAATTTATGCTTTTGGTATACATGAAGTTGGAGATGTTTTATCTTTTAATTTATCTAAAAATTTTATTTCTATCAGCAATTTTATGGCTGCAGATTTCGATACTTTAGTTTCTGTGCGCGGGGTAGGTAAGCGTACTGCTAATAATATTATAAACTTCTTTCAATCAAATAAAAATATTAATGTTATAAACAAATTATTTAAACAAATAAAAGTGTATGATCATAAAACTAATTATAAATATAGTATTTTTTATAATAAATCTATAGTTTTTTCTGGTTTATTTTATAAAATTAATAGAATTTTGTTGAAAGAAAAGTTAATTAATTTAGGTGCTAGAATTAATTCGAATGTTTCTTATAAGACTGATTTTCTCATTGCTGGTAATTCTAAAAGTAATAAAATAATTTTGGCTAAAAAATTAAATATTAAGATTTTAAATGAAGATGAAATTATCAGCTTTTTAGACTAAATTTTGGGTCGTGCAGGATTTGAACCTGCGACCAATTGATTAAAAGTCAACTGCTCTACCGACTGAGCTAACGACCCATTTAACTTTGGGTGATGACGGACTCGAACCGCCGACCTCCTCCGTGTAAAGGAGGAGCTCTACCAACTGAGCTAATCACCCTATAAAACTTCTATATTCTAAAGTTATTATAATTACATAGTCAATCTTTTTTATTTAAAATTTAATTGTTTGTTTACTTTTTAATCTAAATGATTTATTTTTAACCTAAAAATATTTTATAAAGGTGTTAGAATTAATCATCGATGTTATTATTCTTTATAAGAATGTTAATTTATGAACATTAAAACTAGATTTGCTCCTAGTCCTACTGGTAGTATGCATATTGGAAGTGTAAGAACAGCATTATATTCATGGTTATTTGCACGTCATTATGATGGTGAATTTATTTTAAGAATAGAAAATACAGATTATAATAGATGTAATTATAGTTTTGTTAAAGATATAATAGATAACTTAAATTGGTTAGGATTAACTTGGGATAGAGCACCTTTTTTTCAAACTGATAATTTAAAACAATATAATTTAATTATTAAAAATATGTTATTGAATAAGGTTGCTTATAAATGTTACTGTTCTTTAGAAAGATTGCAGAAATTAAGAAATTATCAGATGTCTAAAGGTATTAAATTCCGTTATGATAACAAATGTAGAGATGTTAAATATTACACTAAATTTAATCAACCTTATGTTGTAAGATTTAAAAATCCTGAGTTTGGTATTGTTTCATTTAATGATAAAATTAGAGGCTTAATTAATTTTAAAAATACTGAATTAGATGATTTAGTTATTATGAGATCTAACGGTATTCCTACTTATAATTTTTGTTCAGTTATTGATGATAGTAATATGCAAATTACTCATGTTATCAGAGGAGAAGAACATATTAATAATACTCCTAGACAAATTAATATGTTAAATTCTTTAGAAAAAAGTATACCTATTTATGCTCATTTACCTATTATTTTAGATACTAATGGTAAAAAAATGTCTAAACGTAATAACACTTTGATGAATAATTTGTTTGATTATCGTAAATCAGGTTATCTTCCAGAATCTATCCTTAATTATTTATTAAGATTAGGTTGGTCATATAAAAATAAAGAAATTTTTTCTATTGATGAAATGAAGAATCTTTTTAATCTTAAATCTGTTAATAAATCTTCTTGTTTTTTTGATATAAAAAAATTACAATGGCTTAATAATTATTATATTAATAAATTACCTAGAAATTATATTATTTGTAACCTAAAAAAACAGTTTGATAATGATGAACTAAATCATTTTAATAATTTTAATTTATCAAATTGTGTTGAAGTTTTTTCGCAAAGATGTCAAACTTTAAAACAATTATCTGACTATTGTAGACTAATTTATAACAATATTGATAATTTTAAATCCAATCTTTCTAGAAAATATTTAAAAATTGATTTTATTAATTGTTTAACCGATGTATATAATAAATTATATTTATTAGATGTTTGGATTAAAGATGATATATCAGTTTTAATCAAAAAAATGTCTTTGAATTATAAAAATAATTTGTCTTTTTTTTACATGTCACTACGTGTTGCCTTAATTAATAATATTACTCCTATTTCTTTAATTTCTTTATTATATGCTATAGGTAGAAAACATTCTCTTCAAAGAATCAAAAAAGCAATTTTTTATATTTATAAAAAATATTCTAAGCATATTTTTTAAATTATAAAAATTTATTTTTACGATTTTTGTTATTTATTTTAAATAAAAATAAATATTCAAATTTTTATTAAAAAAGTTATTTTTTATTTATATTTTTACATATTAATAAATATGCAATTTATTAATATGTTTTACATAAAATTATTTAATTTTTGCTTCTTTATATATAACATGTTTTCTTATTATAGGATCATATTTTTTTATTTCTATTTTTTCTATGTTTTTTCTTTTGTTTTTTGTTGTTGTATAATAATGACCTGTATTTTTAGAAGAAATTAATTTTATCTTTTCTCTACTTTTTTTAGCCATATAGTTTAACCTTTTTGAATTTTTTTAATATTTTATCTATTCCGTACTTATTAACTAAACGCATTCCTTTATTTGATAATTTTAATTTAATGAATTTATTTTTTTTTGCAATCCAAAATTTGTGAGTATGTAAGTTTATTTTAAATCTACATTTTGTTGCGTTCATTGCATGAGAACGTTTATTTCCTACAATAGATTTTTTATTAGTTATTTGACATATATTAGACATTTTTATTTTTTCTTAATAATATTTTTTATTATCTTTGTACAGATTAATAAAAAATATTTTATCATTTTTATAAAATAATTCAATTATTTTGTTTTAACTTGTTCTTTTAGAACAAGTTAAAAATTTTATTTTTTTGAAAATCTATTATAAGAGTTTAATATTTCTTCTTTTGCTTCTAAATGATTTCCCCATCCTTGTATTTTTACCCATTTGTTGTTTTCTAGATTTTTATAATTTTTAAAAAAATGTATGATTTGATCAAGTAATAGTTTAGATATTTGATCTATATTTATTATAGATTTATATTCTGTACATATTTTATCATGTGGTACAGCTATAATTTTCATGTCTATTCCAGACTCATCAATCATTTTTAATATACCTATTGGTCTAGATCTTATAACTGAACCATATTGTAATGGATATGGAGTTGGTATCAATACATCTATTGGATCTTTATCTAAAGATAAAGTTTGATTTATATATCCATAGTTACAAGGATAAAACATTGTTGTTGGAATAAATCTATCAACAAATAAAACTCCATACTTTTTATTTATTTCATATTTTATTGGATTACTGTTGAATGGAATTTCTATTATTACATATATATCTTCTGGTACATTTTTACCTACTGGTATATTATTTATTCTCATTTTTATGTTTTAATGACCTTATTTTCAGAGTTATTGTATGTTACTATTTATAATATAAATTTATTTAGATTATTTAAAGTATTTAATTTTTTACTTATTTTTGGAGAAAAAATCATGAAATTATCTCTAGATAATTTTATACAAGATACTAAGATGCTGAATCAGTTAATACTTAAATTATTAAATTATGCTAAATGTAAAACTGATGGAATAGAAATTACAATAAATAAAAATTTTGGAATTAATTTAAATGTTAGACATGGTAAATTAGAAAATATAGAATTTAATAATAATAATATTTCATATATTACTATTTATTATAAGAATCGTAAAAGTATTGTTTCGTCTACTAATTTAAATTATTCATCTATGATAAATATCATAGATCACGGAATAAATATAGCTAAATATTCTTCATTAGATAAAGATTGCTTTATGGTAGATAGATCTTTATTAGCTTTTAATTTTAAGGAAATTGATTTATTTTTTCCTTTTTGTTTTGATATTAATAAAGCATTAAATTTTGCTATAAATTCTGAAATATCAGCACTGAATTATAGTAGTAAAATTATTAATACAGAAGGTAGTAGTTTTTCGAGTAATATTAGTTGTTTTTTGTTTGGTAATAGTAATTATATGATAGGAAATTATTATAGTAGCATGCATTCTATATCAACTTCAGTTATTTCTAAATCTAAAAAAGGAATGGAAAGAGATTATGATTATACAATTAGTCGCGATATTTTAGATTTAAAATCTCCAGAAGATGTAGGTAAAGAAAGTGCTCGTAAGGCTTTATTAAAATTATCACCTTGCAAAATTAAAACTACTAAATTACCAGTTATTTTTTCTTCAGATATTTCATATAGTCTCTTTTCGCATTTAGCAGAATCTATAGATGGGAATAAAGTATATCTAAAATCTACTTTCTTATTAAATGATTTTGATACTCAAATATTTCCTTCATGGTTAAATATTTTAGAAGAACCTCATATAAATAAAGGATTAGGTTCCAAACCTTTCGATAAAGAAGGTGTAAGAACCCAACCTAATAATATTGTATTAAATGGATTTATTCGTACATTGTTATTGAATAATTATTCTGCTAATAAATTAAATTTAAAAAGTACGGGTCATTCAAGCGGAATTCATAATTGGTTAATATCAACTTGCAAAATAACATTTAAACAATTATTAAAAAAAATGCATAAAGGATTATTAATATCAGAATTAATGGGTCAGGGAGTAAATTATATGACTGGTGATTATTCAAGAGGTGCTTCTGGATTTTTTATAGAAAATGGAGTTATAAAGCATCCTGTTAAAGAGATTACTATAGCTGGAAATTTAAAATTTATTTGGAGGAATATAATTAGTATTAGTAATAATGATATAAATATAAATCATAAAATTCGTTGCGGTTCTATATTATTATCATCTTTAAATATATCAGGTTATTAATTTTTTAAATATTTAAGCTGATCTATAAGCCGGATTCTGTATTTAGATAGTCATTTATCTAGACTAATAATTGCTTATTAGTTCAAGCAGCTTACCCAGATTTAGTTTTAGAGCGAACTTGTAATAATAATAAAAAATTTTTAACAATTTTATTAATTACATAAATCTTTATTTAGCCTTGCTCTAGGTGGAGTTTACATAGCCACTAACTATTACTAGTTGTGCGGTGTGCTTTTACCACTCCTTTTCACCCTTACTATATAAAATTATTAATAAATAATATAATAATTTTATTAAGCGGTTTTTTTTCTGTTGCACTAGTCGTGAGTTTTTTATTAACTCCCCAGTTATTATCTGGCACCTTGCTCTAAAAGAGTCCGGACTTTCCTCTTCTTTTTATGTTTTTATAAAAAGAAGCGACTATCCGATCAGCTTAAAATTACTTAAATTTAATAATTAAGTTATAAATAATATTATAGTATTTTACATTTGTCATTTGTTATTTTTTTATTGAATTTTTATATAATAGATTTCTCTTAATATTAAAATTATTTTTTATTATTTCTATAGATTCTTTTTTTGTTTTGTATTTTTGTAATATATCAAAAATTGTAAGTATATTTTTAGGAATTTCTTTTTTTATTTTTGATTTTTTATTTTTTTTATACCCTTCTATTAAAACAACTATTTCTCCTTTTCTTTTTATTTTATTTTTTTTAATTAATGTTAATATTTCTTTACATTTTATTTTGTATGTTTTTTCCCAATATTTTGTAATTTCTATTGCTAGTACTATATGTCTATTTTCATCAAAAATTTCTGCCATATCTTTTAAAGTTGATAATATTCTATGGCTAGATTCATATAAAATAATAGTTCGTTTTTCTTTTTTTATTTCTTTTAAGTATTTATATCTTTCTTTTTTATTTCTAGGTAAATACCCGTCAAAACAGAATTTATTTGTAGTTAATCCTGAAGTAATTAAAGCTGTGATTAAAGAACATGCTCCAGGTAATGAAATTATTTTTATTCCGATTTCTTTACAATGTTTAACTAAGTTATACCCAGGATCATTAATTAAAGGTGTTCCTGCGCTTGATACGAGAGCTGCACTTAATCCATTTTTTATTTTTTTTGCTATTTTTTTATACTTTTGATTTTCGTTAAAATTATTCATTGATATTAGAACATGTTTTTTAATATCAAATTTTTTTAATAAGTTATTTGTAATTCTTGTATCTTCTGCTACTATTATATTAACTTTTTTTAGTATATTAATAGCTCTATATGTTATGTCACCCATGTTTCCTATAGGAGTAGGTATTATATATAAAGAATTTTTATAAAATGTATTTGTTTTAATTTTTGTTTTCATATTTTTATGTTAATAATTTTTTAAATTTATTTTTATGTTTTTAGTACTAACTAAATATCTATATAACCTTTATATAACTATTTAGAATATACGTTCTATATCACTATTTTAATATAAAATTTATTTTTAATTTATCATTCTTGTAATTTATTTTTTTATTCTTTTTATTAGTTCTGATAAAAATTATAGGAGATATTTCATTGAATCGTGTAGTTATTACTGGTTTAGGAATAGTTTCTAGTATTGGTAATAATCAGGAAAAAGTTTCTGCATCTTTATTTAATTCTACATCTGGTGTTGTATTTTCTAAGCATATGAAAGATATTGGTATGAGAAGTCATGTTTTAGGAGAGATTAAATTAAATAATGTAAATATAATTAAAAGAAAATTCCTTCGTTTTATGAGTGATGCTTCAATATATTCTTATATTGCTATGTATGATGCGATCACCGATTCAAATTTACAACCAGAAATATATCAAAAAAATTCTAGAGTTGGTATAATAGCTGGTTCTGGAGCAGGTTCTCCTCATTTTCAAGTTGTAGCTGCTGATGCTATGCGTAGTATTAAAGGGTTAAAATCTGTAAGTCCATATATTGTTACTAAATCAATGACTTCTGGAATTTCTGCATGTTTGTCCATTGCTTTTAATATATATGGTATAAGTTATTCAGTTAGTTCTGCTTGTTCTACCTCTAGTAATTGTATTGGTAATGCTTTTGAACAGATTAAATTAGGTAAACAAGATATTATATTTGCTGGAGGAGGAGAAGAAATTAGCTGGGAACTGTCATGTGAATTTGATGCTATGGGTGTTTTATCTACCAGGTATAATTCAACTCCTTATCTTGCCTCTCGTGCTTATGATATTGATAGAGATGGATTTGTAATTTCCGGAGGTGCTGGTATATTAGTTTTAGAAGAACTTTCTCATGCTTTATCTCGTAAAGCTAATATATATGCAGAAATAGTTGGTTACGGTTTAGCTTCAGATGGAGAAGATATGGTTTATCCTTCTGGGAGTGGAGCTTTTAGATGCATGAAAATGGCTTTAAAAAATATTGATAAAAATAAAGTAGATTATATTAATTCTCATGGTACTTCAACTCGCGCAGGTGATCAAATAGAATTAAAAGCAATAAAAAAATTATTTAAAGAACATATTCCATATATATCTTCTACTAAATCTATTACAGGTCATTCTTTAGGGGCAGCAGGAGTACATGAAATTATTTATTGTTTATTAATGATGAAATATAATTTTATTGCTCCAAGTGTAAATATCAATCATTTAGACCCATCAGGGTATAATATGAATATTTTAACTAATTTATTAAGAACGCAAATCAATACTTTTATTTCAAATAGTTTTGGTTTTGGTGGTACAAATGTAACTTTAGCAATTCAAAGATACTTTTAATTTTTTATATTTTATGTTTATCAAATGTAATATTTAAATGTATTTAGATTAATAATTACTATTATACTAGTTTACCTATTTTTAATTTTATTTTTTGATTAATTAATAGTAAATTATTTTAATATTTTATTTTTTTAATATAGGTTTCTTAATTTTTATTTTCAAACCAATATTAAAATTTATATAAAATTTTTTTAAAAGTTAATTTTATTTTTGTAAGGATGCAATTATGAGTCTTTTGCAGTCTCTAAAAAATTTTACGACTGTTGTTGTTGATAGTAGTGATATAAATACAATTAGAAAATATCATCCATATGATGCTACAACAAATCCTTCTTTGATTCTAAAATCAGTAAACTTAAAAAGTTATGAACATATTATCAATTCTTCCATAAAGTATGCTAAAAAAAAAGGAGGTAATTATAAGAAACAAATAAGTAATGCAGCAGATAAGGTTGCAGTAAATTTTGGTATTGAAATTTTAAAAGAAATTCCTGGTAGAGTATCTACAGAAATAGATGCTCGTTTATCTTTTAATACTGAATTATGTATTAAAAAATCAAAAAAAATTATTAAAATGTATGAAGATTCTGGTGTAAATCGTTCTAAAGTTCTTATAAAATTAGCCGCTACTTGGGAATGTATTCTTGCTGCAAAAGAATTAAAGAAAGATAATATACAATGTAATTTAACTCTTGTTTTTTCTTTTGCTCAAGCTAGAGCTTGTGCTGAGTCTGGAGTATTTTTGATTTCTCCTTTTGTTGGCCGTATTTATGATTGGTATAAAAATACAGGAAGAATTGATAATTATATACCATCTAATGATCCTGGAGTTCTATCAGTTCAGAAAATATATTTTTATTATAAAAAATATAATTATAACACTATAATTATGGGGGCTAGTTTTAGAAATATAGAACAGATATTATCTTTATGTGGATGTGATAAATTAACTATATCTCCTGAATTATTAGAACAATTAAATTGTACATCTGGGATAGCCACAGAAAAATTATTCTATAATGAACATATTTATTATGATAAACCTAAGAAATTATCTGTTTCTGATTTTTATTGGCAGCATAATCAAGATTCTATGGCTGTAGAAAAATTATCTGAAGGTATTCGTCAGTTTGCTATAGATCAAGATAAATTAGAAACTATATTATCTTGTAGATTATAGGAACATTATAATTTTATTGAAAATACATAAATAATAGGTATAAAATATTATGACTTCACGTAAAGAATTAGCTAATGCAATTCGTATGTTAAGTATAAATGCTGTTCAGAAAGCAAATTCTGGTCATCCTGGAGCTCCTATGGGTATGGCTGATATAGCAGAAGTTTTGTGGAGAAGTTTTATTAAACATAATCCATTGAATCCTTTATGGGATAATAGAGATAGATTTATTTTATCTAATGGACATAGTTCAATATTGCTATATAGTATATTGCATTTGACAGGATATGATATATCTATAGAAGATATAAAAAATTTTCGTCAACTTAATTCTAAAACTCCCGGTCATCCAGAAATTAATTGCTGTCCTGGTGTTGAGACTACCACAGGACCTTTAGGTCAAGGTTTAGCTATGGCAGTTGGTATGGCTATTGCTGAAAAAATTTTAGGATCTTTTTTTAATCGTAGAAATTATCATATAATTGATCATCATACTTGGGTATTTGTAGGTGATGGCTGTTTAATGGAAGGTATTTCTCATGAAGTTTGTTCTCTAGCTGGTACTTTAGGTTTAGGTAAATTAATTGTACTTTATGATAATAATGGTATTTCTATAGATGGAAAAGTAAATAAATGGTTTACAGATAATACAAATCATCGCTTTAGTTCTTATAATTGGCATGTATTAGATAATATAGATGGTCATGACTCAGAAAAAATTTATAAGGCTATCAATATAGCTAAAAAAGTTTTAGACAAACCTTCTATTATTATTTTTAATACTACTATTGGTTTTGGTTCTCCAAATAAATCAGGCAAATCAGAAGTTCATGGCGCTCCTTTAGGTCAAAAAGAAGTAGAATTAACCAAAAAAAATTTAGGTTGGCAATATTCTCCATTTAAAATTCCTGATCATATTTATAAAAAATGGAATGCACATGAATCAGGCGTAAGATTAGAGTCTGAATGGAATAAGATTTTTTTATTATATCAAGAAAAATATCCTGATTTAGCTTTAGAATATAAACGTCGAAAATTAAAACAACTTCCTATAGTTTGGAATAAAAAAATTAATGATTTTATTTTTAAGTTATCTAAAAATCCTGAGAATATTGCTACCAGACAAGCTTCAAAAAATTTTTTAGATTGTTTAGGTAAAATATTACCAGAATTGTTAGGAGGATCTGCTGATTTAACTCCTAGTAATTTAACTAAATGGTCAGGGTCAAAATCTATTTCTAATAATAATTTTCTTGGTAATTATATACATTTCGGTGTGCGAGAGTTTGGTATGACAGCTATAGCTAATGGGATTTATCAGTATGGTGGTTTTATACCTTATACTTCTACATTTTTGATGTTTGTAGAATATGCCCGTAATGCAGTTAGAATGTCAGCTTTAATGAAAGTGCATCAAATTTTAGTTTATACGCATGATTCTATTGGATTAGGTGAAGATGGTCCAACACATCAACCAATTGAGCAACTTTCTAGCTTAAGATTAACTCCTGATTTAAGTGTATGGAGACCTTGTGATCAGTTAGAAACTGCTATTGCATGGAAATATGCCATAGAGCATAATAAACATCCAAGTGCTTTGATTTTATCACGTCAGAATTTGCCGCAAATTTCACGTGATATAAATCAAATAAATAATATTTCACGAGGAGGTTATATTTTAAGGGATTGCAATCGAATACCAGATTTAATTTTTATATCTACAGGATCTGAATTACATTTAACAGTTTTAGCTTTTGATAGTTTAGTTTCAGAAGGATATGCTATAAGAGTTATTTCTATGCCTTCTACCGATGTATTCGATATTCAAGATCCTAGTTATCGTGAATTTGTTATGCCTTCTATAGTTAAATTACGTATTGTTGTTGAAGCAGGTGTTTCTGACTTTTGGTATAAATATGTTGGATTAGATGGCAAGGTAATTGGCATTAATTCGTTTGGCGAATCTGCTCCTGGAGATTTATTATTTAATAAATTTGGTTTTACTCTAAAAAATATTATTAAACAATCAAAATCTATGCTTGAGTTTTCTAAAAACAAATAATTTTTAGGTTTTATTTATTTAAATTTTAATTATAATGTAAAAATTAAGGAATTTTATATATGTCATGTCCAGTAACTAAATTAGCACAAAAGCTTATTTATTTACCTTCTATAAGTCCGCATGATTTAGGATGTCAAAAAATTATAATAAATCGTTTATTGAAAATTGGCTTTAATATTGAAGATTTTAAAATTAATAATACAGATAATTTTTGGGCATGGCGTGGTACAGGTAAAACATTAAATTTTCTTGGTCATACTGATGTAGTTCCTTCAGGACCTGTAATAAAATGGAAACATCATCCTTTTAAATCTATCATAAAGAATGGAGTTTTATTTGGTAGAGGTGCTTCTGATATGAAAGGAGCATTAGCTGCTATGATAATAGCTGTAGAAAATTTTGTATTCTTTAATCCAAGGCATATAGGAAGAATATCATTTATTATTACTTCTGATGAAGAATCAAATGCTGAAGACGGTACTAAAAAAGTAGTAGAAAAATTAATAGCTAAGAATGAATTTATAGATTATTGTTTAGTTGGAGAACCCACTAGTAACTTATTCTTAGGAGATTGTATTAAAAATGGAAGAAGAGGTTCTTTAAACGCTTATTTGATAATATTTGGTATTCAAGGTCATATTGCTTATCCTTATTTAGCTGATAATCCTATACATAAATCTTTATCTATATTAAAAGAGTTAATTAATCATGAATGGAGTAAAGAGAATAATTTTTTCTCAAAGACACAAATTCAAATATCTAATATTAATTCTAATAATAATAGTATTAATACAATACCTGGTAGTTTATTTGTAAATTTTAACTTTCGTTTTAATAATGATACTAATTTTAATGATATAAAGTTAAATTTTGAAAAGTTATTAATAAAACATAAAATAAAATATTCAATTAAATGGAATTTATCTGGAAATCCTTTTATAACAAAAAAAGGTAAATTATTAGATACGGTTATTAATTCTATTAAACATTATACTTCTAAAGAACCTGAATTATCTACAAGTGGCGGCACTTCTGATGGAAGATTTTTTCATTCTATTGGTTCAGAAGTAATTGAGTTTGGTTTGTTAAACAAAACTATACATAAAATTAATGAATGTGTTAATATTTCAGATTTAAAAATGTTAAGTTCGATTTATTATAAAATAATAGAAAAAATTTTTATCTAATTCAATTTGGTCTGTCAGTAATAACTGTTTACTAACAGACTCATATGATTTTTGTATAAAATTATATTTTTATTAATTAAATATTTTTAATTTTTAAAATTTCTTTTTTTAATAATAATTTATTTTTATAAGAAAGTTTTGTCATAGGTAATCTTAGTTTATCACTTTTTATTAATCCTATTTTTTTTGCAGCCCATTTTATTGGAATTGGATTAGGTTCTATAAATAATTTATTATGTAATTTTATTAGAAATTTATTTATTTTTCTTGCTTCTAAAAAATTTCCTTTTAATGCTAAAGAACATATTTTTGCCATATATTTTGCTGCTATATTGGCTGTTACCGATATTACTCCTACACCACCTAATTGTATAAAATCTAATGCTGTTGCATCATCTCCGCTTAATAATAAAAACTTTTCACTCACTAATTCTAATATCTTATTTATCCTAGACAAATCACCTGTAGCTTCTTTTATTCCTATAATATTTTTTATTTTTGCTAATCTAGATATTGTTTTAGGTAATAAATCACATCCTGTACGAGTGGGAACATTGTATAAAATTTGTGGTATATCTGTATTTTCTGCTATACATTTAAAATGCTGGTATAGTCCTTCTTGTGTTGGTTTGTTGTAATAAGGAGTTACTGTTAAACAACCAGAAATTCCTGAATTTTCAAATCTTTTGGTTAATGAAATTCCTTCAGATGTAGAATTAGCTCCTGTACCGGCAATAATAGGAATACGATTATCTGCTATTTCAAGAGTTTTCATTACAACTTGAATATGTTCTTCTTGATTTAGAGTTGCTGATTCTCCTGTTGTACCTACAGAAACAATTGCAGATGTTTGATTCTTAATATGATATTCAATTAGTTTTTTTAAACTATTACAACAGATAGATCCTTTTTCATCCATTGGTGTTATTAAAGCAACAATACTTCCTCTGAACATTTTCTATCCTTTAATATAATAAAATACATAAAAGTTTTTATTTTTTATAGATATGAATCTTATAATGTAGATTATATATCTATATTAATTTTTTAATTAAATAAAATTACATTGAGCTTTATATCTTAATATATGATCCATAATAATTATTGATATCATAGCCTCTGCTATTGGTACAGCCCTAATTCCAACGCAAGGATCATGTCTTCCTTTTGTAATAATTATTTTGTTTTCTCCTTTATTATTTATTGTTTTTCCTGGTTTCCTTATACTAGAAGTTGGTTTTAATGCTATTTTAGCTATAATGTTTTGTCCGCTACTAATTCCCCCTAAAATACCACCAGAATGATTACTTAAAAATTTTTGATTATAAATTTCATCCCTATTTTCACTTCCTTTTTGTTTTATTACCTTAAAACCATCTCCTATTTCTACTCCTTTTACAGCATTAATACTCATTAGTGCATGAGCTAAATCTGCATCTAATTTGTCAAATACTGGATCTCCTAGTCCTACAGGTACATTTTCAGCAATAATTTTAATTTTAGCTCCTATAGAATCACCTTCTTTTATTAAATTTTTTATTAAATTTTCTAACATATTTATTTGATTTTTATTTGGACAAAAAAAATTATTATTTTCTACATATTTCCATCCTTCGAAATTACACTTTATGTTTCCTATTTGTTGAATAAAGCCCCTAATTTTTATTTTATATATTTTATATAAATATTTTTTTGCAAAAGCGCCAGCTGCAACTCTCATTGTTGTTTCTCTAGCAGACGATCTTCCTCCTCCTCTAAAATCTCTTATTTTATACTTTTTTTCATACGTATAGTCCGCATGACCTGGTCTAAATAAATCTTTAATTTTATCATAGTCTTGAGATTTTTGATCTTTATTATGAACTAATAATCCAATACTAGTTCCAGTGGTAGTTCCATTAAAAATTCCTGATAAAATATGAATTTCATCTGTTTCACGTCTTTGTGTTGTAAATCTAGATTTTCCTGGTTTTCTTCTATCTAGTTCTTTTTGTATGTCTTCTTTATTAATTTTGATTCCTGGAGGCATTCCATCGATTATACAACCTATTGATTTTCCGTGTGATTCTCCAAAAGTTGTTACTTTAAATATTTTACCTATAGAGTTACCAGGCATATGTATTTCCTTTATTTATTAATATATTTATATTTTTTTATATAAAAATATTAAATTTAATAATTATTTTATTGTGTTTTTTTTTTAAAAAATAGTATAATATAGCTCTGAAAATATTTTTATTTAATAAAATTTTAATATTTTACTA
Organism: Buchnera aphidicola (Neophyllaphis podocarpi); assembly: GCF_964059055.1. NCBI lineage: Bacteria > Pseudomonadati > Pseudomonadota > Gammaproteobacteria > Enterobacterales > Erwiniaceae > Buchnera > Buchnera aphidicola. The sequence goes on from NZ_OZ060386.1 coordinate 87,848, forward strand.
AGATAATCATGGAAAATAATAAATCAACTTTTATATCTGATCATGATCTATTCATGCTATATTCCAGAGGAACTCGTGTAATAAATCAAGATACTATTTTTCACATATCGAGAAAAAATTCTCACAAAAAATTTTTATCTAATAAAAATTTTTTTGATAAAGATTCTCATAGTTATTATTTTTCTAATAATAATAATGATATTACATTTACTTATAATCCAGTAAGTTATTTAAAGGATAATAAATACTTTAATATTTTTAAGAAATTAAAACAAGGGAATTATAAACCAGATATTACCTTAGATCTTCATGGTTTTAATCAATATGAAGCTAAGAAAGAACTAGGTAGCTTAATAAATATATGTATTAAAGAAAAAATATTTTGCGCATGTATTATGCATGGTCATGGTAAAAATATTTTAAAAAAACAAATTCCATTATGGTTATCTCGCCATCCTGATATAATAGCATTTTATCAAGCTCCTAAAAATTTCGGTCATACTGCCGCTTTATTTTTTTTAATTGACTTTTAAATTATTTAAATATTTTAATAATAAATTGAATGTTTTCTATTTTTATTCAAATTTTTATTGATTTTTTTCAAACTAAAATTTAAAAATTTTAAAGCTTATTTTAATTAAATTTATTTATTATATAGTTTTAAAATGTTTTGATTTTAGTTTTATTTAACCAATATAATCATAAAAATTATATTGGTTAAATAAAACTAAAAAGGGCACTGTAATGTTACATAAAAATCGTTTAAGAATTGCTATGCAAAAATCTGGACGTTTAAGTAGTGAATCTTTTGATTTATTATATAGATGCGGGATTAAAATAAATTTACAACAACGCTTAATTTCTTTTTCTGAAAATATGCCAATTGATGTTATGAGAGTTAGAGATGATGATATACCTGGTTTAGTTATTGATGGAGTAGTAGATCTAGGTATAGTTGGTAAAAATGTATTAGAAGAAGAATTATTAAGTCGAAATATTAGTTCTATTAAAAATTCTTATCATTTATTAAGTAAACTAGATTTTGGTATTTGTAGATTATCTTTAGCTATTCCTATTAATCAAAATTATACAGGTCCTTCATATTTAAATAATTTGCGTATAGCTACTTCTTATCCTTTTTTACTAAAAAAATATTTAGATAAATATAATATTAATTTTCAATCTTGTATGTTAAATGGTTCTGTTGAAATAGCTCCTAGAGCTGGATTAGCAGATGCTATATGTGATTTAGTATCTACTGGAGCTACTTTAGAATCTAATGGATTAAAAGAAGTTGAAGTTATTTATAAATCATACGCTTGTTTAATTTGTAAATCTGGTCAAATATCTAATAATAAACAAAATATTATTAATACTTTAATGACTAGAATTAAAGGTGTAATAAAAGCTAGAGAATCAAAATATATAATGCTACATGCTCCTATCGATAGATTGAATGATGTTGTTAATTTATTACATGGAGCAGAAAAACCTACTATTTTGAAACTAGCTGGAGATAAGAACAAAGTAGCTATGCACATGGTAAGTAGCGAAACTCTTTTTTGGGAAACAATGGAAAAATTAAAATTATTGGGAGCTAGTTCTATCTTGGTATTACCTATTGAAAAAATGATGGAGTAATTTGTGGATATTTTAGATATTATTTTGTGGAATAAATATGAATTAAAAAATAAAGAAAAATTTTTTAATAGACCTTTTTTATCAAAATCTGATATTACAACAGATATTGTAAATAAAATTATAGAAGATGTTAAAAAATCTGGTGATGTTGCTTTATTTCATTATAGTAATATTTTTGATAAATTTAATAAAACAAATTTTAAAGTAAAAAAAAGCAGAATAAATAATATAGATAATTATATTGATTGTAATGTTAAAATTGCAATACAACATTCTTTAAAAAATATAAAAAAGTTTCATTTAAAGCAAAAAAAATATAATTTAGATATTGAAATTGAACCAGGTGTACGTTGCCAGCATATGGTTACTCCTATTGAATCTGTTGGATTATATGTTCCAGGAGGTAATTTTCCTTTAGTTTCTACTATTCTCATGTTAGCTATACCTGCTAATATAGCAGGTTGTAAAAATATAGTTATGTGTTCTCCTCCTCCTATTAATGATTTTTTAGTTTATGCAGCTAAAATATGCGGGGTTACTAAAATTTATGAAATAGGAGGAGCTCAAGCTATAGCTGCTTTAGCAATTGGTACTAAAAGTATACCTAAAGTAAATAAAATATTTGGTCCTGGCAATATTTATGTAACAGAAGCTAAAATTCAAGTAAATAATTCTGGTATTGGGGTTTCTATAGATATGCCTGCTGGTCCTTCTGAAGTATTAATTATTGCTGATAAATTTGCGAATTCTTCATTTATTGCTTCAGACTTTTTATCTCAATTGGAACATGGTATTTATTCTCAAGCTATTTTATTGACTGATAATATTAATCTCGCACAAAATGTTAAATTAGAAATAAAAAAACAGATTACCTCTTTATCTAATTATAAAATAATATTACAATCTTTAAAAAATAGTTTTATTATAGTTACTGATAATATACATTCTTGTATAAATATATCTAATCGTTATTGTCCGGAACATTTGATTATACAAACTAGAAATCCTAGAGATATATTAAAATTTATTTATAATGCAGGATCTATATTTTTAGGTGACTGGTCTCCTGAGTCTGCTGGTGACTATGCTTCAGGTACTAATCATGTTTTACCTACTTATGGTTATGCTTCTTCTTATTCAGGGATTAGTCTGTGTGATTTTCAAAAAAGAATTAGTGTTCAAGAATTAACTTCAGATGGTTTATTAAATTTATCTAAAACTATAAAAATATTATCTAAATTAGAAAATATGGATGCTCATACTAATTCTATTGATATAAGGTTATCTTCTTTAAAGGTTAAATAGATGAATGTAAATTTATTAAAGTTAGCTCGTAAAAATATTCAAACTTTGATTCCATATCAATCAGCTCGTTTAATTGGAGGAAAAGGTAATATTTTTTTGAATGCTAATGAATCTCCTAATTCTGAATCTTTTAGTCTTACAAACAAAGTATTTAATCGTTATCCAGAATGCCAGCCAAAAGAAATTTTGTCTGTATATTCTAAATATATATCTTTACCATTAAATAATATTTTAGTTACCAGAGGTTCTGATGAATCTATAGAACTATTAATTAAAACTTTTTGTGAACCTTATAAAGATTCAATTATGTTTTTTCCTCCTACCTATGATATGTATCATATAAGTGCAAAGATTTTAGGTATAAATGCAGTAATTATACCTAAATTGTCAAACTTTCAGTTAAATTTAAAACTGATAGAATCTAATTCTAATTCAGTAAAATTAATTTATATATGTAATCCTAATAATCCTACTGGAAATATTATAAGACATAAAGATATAATATTTATTTTAAAATTATTTGAATTTAAAGCTCTAGTTGTAATTGATGAAGCATATATTGATTTTTGTTCAGAAAATAGTATGTTAAAATATTTAGATAAATATCCAAATTTAGTTATTTTAAGAACTTTATCTAAAGCATTTGCTTTGGCTGGATTGAGATGTGGTTTTACATTGGCTAATAAAAATATAATTTTTTTACTTAGAAAAGTTATAGCTCCTTATCCTTTATCTTCTCCAGTTATAGATATTGTTAATCAGGCTTTTAGTTCTAAAAATATTTTAATAACAAAAAAAAGAATTTTACAATTAAATTATAATAGACTTTTTCTAGTAAAAGAGTTAAATAAATTTGATTTTATAGAAAATATATTTAATAGTTATGCTAATTATATATTAGTAAAATTTATAAATGCTAATAGAATTTTGAGATTTTTGCAGAATAAAGGAATAGTTTTGCGTAATCAAAGTACCAAATTAAACTTAAATAATTGTATAAGAATTTCTATAGGAACTTTATTAGAATGCAAAAATTTAATAAAAATATTTAATTTATATAAAACATTTTTATATAAAGATAAGGATATAAACTGTGAGTAAAAATTTTTTATTTATAGATCGCGATGGAACTTTAATAAAAGAGCCTTTGCATACTTTACAAGTAGACAAGATAGAAAAATTAGAACTTGAATCAAATGTAATTCCTGCATTAATAGAATTAAAAAAACATAAATATAAGTTTTTGATCGTAACTAATCAAGACGGATTAGGAACTAGTAGTTTTCCAATTTTAGATTTTGATTTATCTAACAATTTTATGTTAAACTTATTTAAGTCTCAAGGTATTGTATTTGAAAAAATATTTATTTGTCCTCATTTTGAAAACCAAAAATGTAATTGTAGAAAACCTAATACTAAATTAGTTGATAAGTTTATCAAAAATAATAAAATAAATACAAAACTTAGTTATGTAATTGGTGATAGAATTACTGATTTATTATTTGCTAAAAACATAGGAATACAAGGTGTTAGATATGGAAAATATGGATATAATTGGTTAGAAATATTAAAATTCATTTTAAAAAGATATAGATACGCTAAATTATTTAGAAATACATCAGAAACAAAAGTATATATTGAAGCTTGGTTAGATTATCCTGGTCATAGTAATATAGATACTAAAATAAATTTTTTTAATCATATGTTGCATCAAATATCTATTCATAGCGGTATCACAATGAATATTAATGTTATTGGTGATGTTTATATTGATGATCATCATACTGTAGAAGATACAGCTATAGTTTTAGGTAAAGTTTTAAATAAAATATTAAAAGATAAAATTGGTATTAATAGGTTCAGTTTTTTATTACCTATGGATGAAAGTATTGCTAAATGTATTATAGATATTTCAGGTAGACCTTATTTAAAATTTAAAGCTAATTTTAAATATCAAAAAGTTGGTGATTTAAGCACAGAAATGATCAAACATTTTTTTTATACCATAGTATATTCAATGAATATTAATCTTCATATAGAAGCTAAAGGAGAAAATGATCATCATATTGCTGAAAGTTTGTTTAAAGTTTTCGGAAAGTGCTTACAGCAATCTATAAAAGTACAAGGAAATGTTTTACCTAGTTCTAAAGGAATAATTTAAATATGAATATTGTTCTTTTAGATACTGGATGCGCTAATCTATCATCTGTAAAATGGGCTATACATAAATTAGGTTACAATGTAACAATAAGTAAAGACATTAATGTCATATTAAATTCTCATAAAATATTGTTACCTGGTGTAGGTACTCCTTCTTCTGCTATGGAAGAATTAAATAAAAATAATTTAATTAGTATTTTAAAATCTTATAAAAATCCTATTTTGGGTATTTGTTTAGGTATGCAAATAATGGGAAAAGTGAGTTACGAAAGTGTTGAAATAAATAATTTAAATATATTTGATATAAATGTTAGAAGATTAGATTCTAAAAATTTTGTTTTACCCCATATTGGTTGGAATAAAGTAAATTATTATACAAATAATATATTATTCAAAGGAATAAAACCTAATTCTTGGTTTTATTTTTTACATAGTTATGCAATGCCGCTAAATAAATATACTATAGCAGATTGTTATTATGGTAGTTTTTTTAGTGCCGCTGTACAAAAAGATAATTATTTCGGCGTGCAGTTTCATCCAGAAAAATCCGGTAATAATGGTTCTAAATTATTAAAAAATTTTATAGAGATATAACACATGATAATTCCATCTATTGATTTACTTGATGGTAAAGTAGTTAGATTATATAAAGGTAACTATAATAATAAAAAGTTATATAATAGTTGTCCATTTGAATTAGTAAAAAAATATGAAAAAGCAGGAGTTAAATGTTTACATTTAGTTGATTTATCAGGAGCTAAAAATTTTTTAAATCGCCAGATATCATTAATATCTCAAATTGTTTCTTCTACAAATATGAATATTCAAGTAGGAGGAGGAGTTCGTACAATAAAAGATGTAGATAATTTATTTTTAGCAGGTGTTAAAAAAGTTGTTATTGGTTCAATGGCTGTAACTAATAAAATAGAATTAAAAAATATATTTCAATATTATTCTAGTAATATGTTAGTATTAGCTATTGATATAATCATTGATAAAAAAAATAAAAGTAAAAATGTCTTAATTAACGGATGGAAAAGTTCTACTTCTTTAACTTTAGAGTGTTTAATAGATTTTTATTCTGATTTTGGTTTAAAATATGTTTTATGTACTGATATTTCTAGAGATGGTACTTTAATTGGCCCTAATATTGATTTGTATAAAGAAATATCTAATAAATTTAAATTAGTTAATTTTCAAGCTTCTGGTGGTGTAAGTTCTTTGAAAGACATAATATGTCTTAAGTATTCAGGTGTTAAAAATATTATTATAGGCAAAGCTTTACTAGAAAATAAATTTACTATTTTAGAGGCTATTAATGTTAGCAAAAAGAATAATACCTTGTTTAGATGTTAAAGATGGTTTAGTTGTTAAAGGTATTAAATTTAAAAATCATAAAGTTATAGGAGATATATTATTTTTAGCAGAAAATTATTCTATTAACGGTGCAGATGAGTTGGTTTTTTATGATATTGCTGCTTCTGCAGATAATAAATTATTAGATAAAAAATGGATTTATAACATTTCAAGATTAATTAACATACCATTTTGTGTAGCTGGTGGTATTAAAAGTATTAATGATGCTGCATTGGTACTTTCTTTAGGGGCAGATAAAATTTCAGTTAATTCTCCTGCCATAGAAAATCCTAGTTTAATTTATGAATTATCTAATCATTTTGGTTCCCAGTGTGTAGTTATTGGAATTGATGTTTGGTTTGATAAATTTGATAGAAAATATTTTATTTATCAGTATACTGGTAATGAAAATAAAATGATATCAACTAAATTAAATGTATTTGATTGGATAAAAAAAGTGCAAGATTTAGGAGCAGGAGAAATTGTATTAAATATGATGAATCAAGATGGTATTTGTCAAGGATATGATATAAAATTTTTAAACAAAATTGAAAATATATGTAATGTACCTTTAATTGCTTCGGGAGGAGCTGGTAAAAATGAACATTTTTATACATTATTTAATGAAACAGGAGTTTCAGGAGCTCTTGCAGCATCTGTATTTCACAACAATATCATAAGTATAAATAAATTAAAGAGCTTTTTATTAAGTAAGGGAATTAATATAAGATTATGTTAAGTATTAATGAATTACATAAAATAAATTGGAATAAAATTAATGGAATGGTTCCTTCAATAATACAAGATAATAATACCGGTTTAGTATTAATGCATGGTTATTTAAATGAAAAAGCATTAACTATTACAATACAAACTAAAAAAGTAACTTTTTATTCTCGTACTAAAAAACGTTTATGGACTAAAGGAGAAACTTCTGGTAATTTTTTATTATTAAAAAAAATACTATTAGATTGTGATCACGATTCACTATTATTATTTGTAGATCCTATAAATAATACTTGCCATTTAAATAATTTAAGCTGTTTTTTTTCTCCTAATTTCTCACATTTTTCTTTTTTAAATTATTTAGAAAAATTTTTAATAGGTGTTAAAAATAATAACTCTTTAAATTCTTATACAAATAAAATATATAATCAAGGAATTAAACGTTTATCACAAAAAGTTGGGGAAGAAGGTTTAGAAGTTGCTTTAGCTTCTTTATCTAAAAATAAACAGGAAGTTATAGATGAATCTTCTGATTTAATTTATCATCTTTTGTTATTGCTTTTATATCATAATTTAAGTTTTAATGATATTATTAAAAATTTACAAAAACGTCATAATAAAAAAAATATTTAATATTGAATTTTTGAATTTAACCTGAAATTAAATTTTATTTTATTTTTTTATGATTCATTTATATATCTTTATCAGCAATATAATATCATTTTTATATATTGATTATATTTTTAGTGTTCTTTATTAGGAATTTTATATGTCTAAAAAAAATATTGGTATTATAGGTATGGCTGTTATGGGTAGTAATTTAGCTATTAATATAGCTAATAATAAATACTCAGTTTCTATTTTTAATCGTTCAAGTGACAAAACAAAAAAAGTTATTACAGATAATAAAGATAAAAATATTACAGCATATTATGACATTAAAAAATTTATCTTATCCTTAGAAAAACCTAGAAAAATTTTACTTATGGTTAAATCAGGGAAAGCTGTTGATAAAACTATTAATGAAATAGTTCCTTATTTAAATAAAGGAGATATAATTATAGATGGAGGAAATTCTTTTTATAAAGACACTATGATTCGTAATAATAATTTATCCAATATAGGTTTAAATTTTATTGGATCTGGGATTTCTGGAGGAGAATATGGTGCTCTTATAGGGCCTTCTATCATGCCTGGCGGAAAAAAAATAGCATATGATCAAGTTCATCCTATTTTTGAAAAGATAGCTGCAAAATTTAATGGAGAGTCTTGTGTAACATATATTGGTCCTAATGGATCGGGGCATTATGTTAAAATGATTCATAATGGTATTGAATATGGTGATATGCAATTAATATCAGAAACATATTTTTTACTAAAACATTTTGTAGGTATGAGTAACCCAGAATTGTCAGAAATATTTTGTGAATGGAATAATGGTGAATTAAATAGTTATTTAATAGAAATTACAAAAAATATTTTTTTAAAAAAAGATGAAAATAATAATTTCTTAATAGATATGATCTTAGATCAAGCAGATAATAAAGGTACAGGAAAGTGGACTAGTAAAAATGCTTTAGATTTAGGTCAACCTTTATCATTAATTACTGAATCAGTTTTCTCTCGTTATATATCTTTCATAAAATCACAAAGAATTTTAGCATCTAAAATATTAAAAGGACCTAAAAAAGTTTGTATTATTAAAAATAAACTTGATTATATTGAACATGTAAGAAAATCTTTATATTTTAGTAAGATAATTTGTTATTCTCAAGGTTTTTCCCAATTAAAAGCAGCTTCTGATAAATATAATTGGAAATTAAATTTTTCTAATATAGCTAAAATATTTAGAGCTGGTTGTATTATTAAAGCAAAGTTTTTACAAAAAATATCTGATGCTTATATAAATGATAATAGTTTAATAAATTTGTTATTATCTAGTTATTTTAAAGATATAGCAAATAATTACCAAAATTCTTTAAGATATGTAGTTTCTCATGCTATCAATCACGGAGCTCCTATACCTGCTTTTTCTGCTGCTATTTCTTATTATGATAGTTATAGATGCTCTAATTTATCTTCTAATTTAATTCAAGCTCAAAGAGATTATTTTGGCGCACATACTTATAAAAGAATAGATATAGATGGAATTTTTCATACTAATTGGTTAAATTAATTTTTTATAAAATATATTATATTTAATACTCTATTTTTTGTTAGTAGAGATTTTTTATATCTCTGCTAGCTTTTTTATTTAAAAGTTATATAAAATTTTATGAATATTATTATAACAGGTGGTTCTAGATTTATTAGTTTAACACTAGCTAAATATATTATTAATTTTACCAATGATAAAATATTATTGATAGATAATTTAAAATGTACTAAAAATTTGAATTTATTTTTTAAAACTATGATTGATAAGGATAGAATTAGTATATTTAAAACTGATTTAGAAGATAAAAAATCTATTGATTACATATTTTTAAAGTTTCATCCTCATATTATTATTAATATTGAATATGATTATAATATTAATAATAAAATTACAGATTATTCAAATAATTTTATTAGAAATAATTTTGTTAATACTTTAAATTTATTAGAATGTTCTAAAAATTATTGGAATAGTTTAGATATAGTTGATAAAAAAACATTTAAATTTAATTGTATATTTAAATCAGATGTATATTATAAATTTAATATTTTAAATGTATTACAAGAGATTTCAATTCATGACAATATTAATCCTTATTTAATATCTAAAAGTTTAATTAGTTGTTTAATGAGTTCTTGGTATTTTTCATATAAATTACCTATTATAATTACCAATATTTCTAATCATTATGGTCCTTTAGATTTCTCTAATACATTAATTTCTAAATCTATATTTAATGCATTATTGGGTAAAAAAATTGTTTTAAATAAAGACAATATTTTTGAAATTAATAATTGGCTATATATAGATGATTATGTTAGATCTTTATATAATTTAACTGTAAAAGGTGATATTGGATATATTTATAATATAAGGTCTTACTATTTAAGTAATATAAGATTATTAAAAATTATTTGTTATTTATTAAATATTTTAGTTAAAATTAAACCTGTCGGAGTTTCTAATTTTTTTGATTTAATAGTTAGTAATTCTTTTCATCAAAAAAGTTTTTTAAATAATAATTTTATTTATAATATAATTAATACAAAAATAGAATCTAAAATTGATAAAAATTTTAAAAATAAAATTGTTAAAACTATTAAATGGTATATTAAAAATATTGAATTATTGAATTCTTTTTTTTAATTTTTATTTAGCTAATTATTAAATTTTTGTTGATAATGATCAAATTTTTATTTGGTAAAGCATTTTATTCAGATTTTCATTTTTTTTGATTTTTTTTATAGATTTTTTACAAATAAATTTTTTATTTAAATAAGAGTTAATACATTTTATGAGATTATGTGATAAAGATATTGAGATTTGGTTAAATAGTCGTAAATTATCAATTTTTCCGCATCCTGATAAAAAAAATATTCACGGAGCTACTATTGATATACATTTAGATAACACGTTTCGTATTTTTCGTGAATGTAATGCTGGATATATAGATTTGAGTCTTGCTGAAAATGAAATAAATTCATTATTACACAAAGTCATGAGCGATGAAATTATTATTAATAAAGGTAATTTTTTTTTCTTACACCCTGGTCAATTTGCTTTATCTACAACATTAGAAATAATTTCTATACCTAATAATTTGATAGGTTGGCTAGATGGTAGATCTTCATTGGCTAGACTTGGTTTAATGGTTCATGCAACTGCTCACAGAATTGACCCAGGATGGAAGGGAAAAATTGTTTTAGAATTTTATAATTCTGGTAAATTACCTCTTGCTCTGTATCCTAAAATGATTATTGGTGCTTTAAGTTTTGAAACTCTTTCTGGTAGTTCAATTAGACCTTATAATTGTAGGAGTTCTGCTAAATATTTAAATCAATTAAATATATTATCTTCTGATTCTAAATAGATATAATAATTTTTAAGATATTTATATTTTTATTTTTATATCTTAATAATTATTTTTATTACCACCATTTATAAAAGTGATTAATAGGTCCTTTTCCTTTTCCTATGTTTAGTTTTTTTGAATTTTCTATTGCTCCTTGTATCCATTTTTTTGCTTCTAAAACAGTTTTTGTCCAATTATTATATCTAGGTATTAAAGCTGTAAGTGCTGCTGATAGACTACAGCCTGTTCCATGATAGTTTTTTGTTTTTACTCTTTTTGCAGAAAATCTTATTTCTTCTGATTTAATAAATAACCAATCTGGACTTTCTTTGCTTTTTAAATGTCCTCCTTTTAACAAAACAGCTTTAGCTCCTATTTTAAGTAAATTTCTTCCTTGTATTTTCATTTCTTCTTCACTATTTGCTATATTAGTATTTAATATTATAGCAGATTCTTTTAAATTTGGCGTTATAATGGAAGCAATAGGAATTAAGTATTTACAAAAATTTTTTATAGAATTTTTTAATAGTAAAGTATGATTGCTTGTAGACACCATAACTGTATCTAAAATAATCCATGGTATTTTAGCTTGATTAAGTCTATTATATATAGTTTTAATTATTTCATTATTAAATACCATTCCAATTTTACAGCTGTCAATTTTGATATCATTAATTACTGAATCTAGTTGTTTTAAAATGAAATTTGGTTTTATAGGCATAATGTCTTGTATTCCACAGGTGTTTTGTGCTACTAATGAAGTAATTACACTAGAACCATAACTTTTTAAAGCAGCAAATACTTTAATATCAGATTGTATTCCAGCTCCTCCTGTTGGGTCAGTTCCTGCTATAGTTAAAGATTTTATTGTTTTCATTTTATTTATTATTCTTTTATTTTTGTAAAACATATTATAATATATAATTTAATTTTAATTTGTCAATTTTTTATTTGCATATGAGAATAATGTTAAATTATGATAAAACATAAAAAAGAGAAAATGATTGTAACTTGTGCTTTGCCTTATGCAAATGGTCCTATTCATCTAGGGCATATTTTAGAGCATGTTCAGGCTGATATTTGGGTTAAATACAATAGAATGTTAGGTAATGAAGTTTGGTTTATATGTGCTGATGATAGTCATGGTACTCCTATAATGCTAAAAGCTGATGAGATTGGAATAAAACCTAAAATTTTAATAGATAATGTTTTAATTGATCATAAAAAAGATTTTAGTTCTTTTAATATCGCTTATGATAATTATCATTCTACTCATAGTTTTGATAATTTATTACTTCTAAAAAAAATATATTTTAAATTAAAGAATCTTAATTTAATAAAAGAAAAAAAAGTTCTACAATTTTTTGATAATAAAAAAAAAATGTTTTTACCTGATAGATTAATTAAAGGTATTTGTCCTATTTGTAGAGCGATAGATCAATATGGAGATGCATGTGAATCTTGTGGTTCAATATATAATGCTCTTGAACTTATAAAACCAATATCCGTTTTAACTAATCAGACTCCAATACTATGTAATTCTACTCATCTGTTTTTTGATTTACCTTTTTTTTCTAAATTTTTAAAAAATTGGGTTTTTTCCGGTGTTTTACAAGATTCTGTTTCTAACAAAATATCTGAATGGTTTAAAAGTGGTTTGAAACAGTGGGATATATCAAGAGATGCCCCTTATTTTGGTTTCAAAATACCTAATTATCCAGGTAAATTTTTTTATGTTTGGTTAGATGCTACTATAGGTTATATAAGTACTTTTAAAAATTTATGCAACAAAAATAAAAATTTATACTTTGATGAATTTTGGTGCAAAAATTCTAAAAGTAAATTATATCATTTTATTGGAAAAGATATAATTTATTTTCATGGTTTATTTTGGCCTGCAATATTAGAAGCTATTAATTTTCGCAAACCTACAAAAATATTTGTACATGGTTATTTAAATATAAATAATATAAAATTATCTAAATCTAAAGGTTACTTTATTAAAGCTAGAGATTTTACTAAATATTTAGATTCAGATTGTTTAAGATATTATTATGCTACTAAATCATCATCTAATATTAATGATATAAATATTGATTTATATGATTTAATGTATAGATTTAATTCTGATATTGTAAATAAATTAGTTAATTTAGCTTCTAGAAGTGTTTCTTTTATTAATAAATATTTTAATAATTATTTATCTGAAAAATTAGAGGATCCTAATTTATATATATTTTTTATTGATAATATAAAATATATCAAAACATGTTTCAGCAATAGAAATTTTAAATTAGTTACAAAAAAAGTCATGGTTTTAACTGATACAGCTAATAAGTATTTTGATGATTTAAAACCTTGGAGTTTAATAAATAAAAATAATGAAAATTATTTGCATAACATATGCTCTATGACTGTAAATTTATTTAAAGTGTTAATAACATTTTTAGTTCCTATAATGCCCAATTTAGCAAATAAATCATCAAAAATGTTAAAATCTAAATTAACTTTTAATAATTTACATATTCCTTTACTATCACATAGAATTTCGAAATTTAAGTTTTTATGTAAACGTATTGATTATAATACTATTAATTTAATTTTAAAAAAATAAAAGTTTTATATTTGATTTATATTCCAATATATATACCATTGTTTATTTTTTTTTGGTTTTCCTTCTTTTGTAATAAATTTTCCTACTGCTGCTATTAGTTTATCATCATAAAAAATTAAAGGAATACGTTGTCTATTCCAAGGAGGTACATATAATTCTTGCCAAATTTTTTTTATTTTTTTTTTGTTATTTTTACCTAAAATATTTATTTTTCCTTCTGTTATAAATCTAATGTTTACCAATTGATTTTTTTTAGGAATTAAAATTTTTATACCTTTTTTTTTGTTTTGAGATAAATACCCTAAATTATCAATTAATTTTAATGGTTTTTTTAGATAGTGCCACATTAGAATTGTTCTTTTTATTGACTTAAATTTTTTAATCCAAAATAAACATTTATTATATCTTCTAATTTGATTATTTTTAATTATTAATTGCGGATTTGCATCTATTTTAGAGCCTATTACTTCTTTCTTAATTATCTCTAATATTTTTTTTGATGGTAAAAAATTATTGTTTTTGCTAATCCATTTTTTTATTATTGCATTTTGTTTTTCTTTACTTATTTTATTAAAATTTTTTATTTCTAATGAACCATCAGGTTTAAGATAATTTTGAAATATTTCTGATATAAATTCATTTATTAATTTTTCTTGTTCGTTGCAATTTTCGGCGCTTCTATTAACATTAACAACAAAATAAGGCCATCTATTTTTTATTAATGGTAAAATTTCATTTCTTAAAAAATTTCTATCATATTTTTTATTATAATTACTAGAATCTTCTATCCATTTTAATGAGTTTTTGTTCGCATAATTTTCTAATTCTATTTTTGTATTTTTTATTAAAGGTCTAATAATAAAATTTTTTTTATTAAAAATAGATTTATGTTTGATTCCTGATAAACCTAAAGGTCCGCTACCACGTTTTAGTGATAATAATACAGTCTCGCATTGATCATCAATATGATGAGCTGTTAATAATATTTCTTGATGTAAAATATATTTTTTTATTAAATCGTATCTTTTTTTTCTTGCTTGATCTTGAATATTTCCATTTTTTTTATTTATAAAAATTTTTTTAGTAATTAAATATACCTGTTTTTTTTTGCATTCTTTAATACAGTGTTCTTCCCATTTGTCTGAATTTTTATTTAAATTATGATTTATGTGTATTGCTCTTATTTTTATCCTTTTGTTTATATTTCTTATTTTAGTTAATTTATCTAATAAAACAGTAGAATCCAAACCTCCACTGTATGCTATTAAAAAATAGTGATTCAATTTTTTATTTTTTTTTATTATATTTTCTATCAAATTTAATCCAATAGTATTTTAGTTTTTCATAAAATAAATAATTTATTATGTTTTTTTAACTTAAAACATATACTATTTGTATTTTACGTACGAATGGATTTGAACCATTGACCTCTATTATGTCATAATAGCGCTCTACCAACTGAGCTACGCACGCAATTATTTATTTGTTTTATTTAAATAAATATAATTTATAACAAATAATGAAATTTATTTCAATAATAATATTTGTTTAAAAAATAAAGGATTTTATCAATATGTTTACTGGTATTGTACAAGGTATAGCTAAAGTAGTTTCTATTATTCACAAAAATAATTTTTCTGAATACAAAATTTTATTTTCTAATCATTTATTACAAAATATTAATTTAGGTTCTTCTGTTTCTTTGAATGGATGTTGTTTAACTGTAACTAATGTTAATCATAATTATGTTAGTTTTAATGTTATAAAAGAAACTTTGTCATTAACTAATCTTATTAATTTAATACCTAATGATTTATTAAATATAGAAAGATCTGTAAAATTAGGCGATGAAATTGGTGGTCATATAGTTACTGGTCATATTATGAATAAAATTGCTATTATAGATATAGAAAGATCTAACAATGTTTCTAAGATAGTTTTAGAATTAACAAATCCTTTATTAAAAAAATATGTTTTTTATAAAGGTTTTATTTGTTTAGATGGTATAAGTTTAACAGTATCTGATTTATCAAATAATAGCTTTTCTGTTAATTTAATTCCTGAAACTATAAAAAGAACAACTTTATATAATAAAAATATAGGAGATTTTGTTAATATAGAAATAGATTATTTTTCTCAATTAATTGTAGATACTACATTTAGATTAAATAAAAAATAATTAACTTCTTTTATTTTATAATTATTTAATATTATTTTTTATAATATGTATTTTTAGATTTAAAGTTTTTCAAATTCTATTGATTTAGCATTTTTAATTTTAAGTAAATAAAACATTATTTTAAATAAATTACTTTTTTTTGAATAAAATTTTTGATAAAACTGATTAGTTTTTAGATTTTTTTATAATAAATAATAACTATTTTATAATTTTTATTTTGTTATATTAGTTTTTAAGATTTATTTATAAAATTTTTAATTCCATTTGTTTTCTTAGAAATATGTAGAGTTTATCATGAATGAAAAAAAAATATGTAATATTTTATCCTTAATGTATAAAAAAAATCCTAAACCAACAGTAGGTTTATTATTTAATTCAGATTTTGAATTGTTAATCTCTTTAATTTTGTCTCCTAGATCAACTGATATTTCTGTAAATAAAATAACAAAAAAAATATTTGATATTGCAAGAACTCCTTATAAAATATATTCTATAGGTATCAATAATCTTAAAACATATATTAAAACAATAGGTTTATATAATAAAAAATCATCTAATATTATTCAAACTTGTAAAATTATAATAGAAAAATATAATGGTAAAATTCCTAATAATCGTAAAGATTTAGAAAATTTACCAGGTGTTGGTAGAAAAATATCTAATATATTTCTAAATGTTTTGCATAATTTACCTTTAATAGCTGTAGATACACATGTTTTACGTGTATCTAATAGATTGGGTTTAACTAATAGCACCAATACTAAAATAGTTGAATCTAAATTAACAGATATTATACCTTTAAGATATAAAATGAACTTACATAATTTGTTTGTTTCTTTTGGTAAAAAAATTTGTTATTCAAGAAAACCTAAATGCAAAATTTGTTTTTTATACGTTATGTGTGAGTATAAAAATAAAAACTATTAAACAATAAGTAATTTTTCTAAGAATTAATAATTATAAATATTATTTTATTTATTTTACCTATAAAATAGTAAAAATTTTTTATAAACTATATAAAAATATCAAACCTATTATAGGTTCTAGATTTATAGTGCTTTTTAATAATAGAAAAATATTTGGTATTATAATAGGTATTACTGAAATATAGTAACTTAACATTAAAAATAAAATATATTGAATATTTAATTGATAGATCTTTTATTTATTCTAAAAAAATGAATTTTTTGCATTTTTCTGATGATAATTATCATTATCTTTTTAATTTTTTTTATTTGATTGTATGCCTTTATGATTAAAAAGAATTATAAAATTGAGGATTTTTTTATATTACAATAGAAGATTATTTATCTAGGTTACTGTGTAGATTTGCAAAATTTTAAAAATACTTAAAAATTTAAAATATTATCAATCTTAAATAAATTAATAGTATATTGCAATAAAATCAAAAGATATAAATTAAGTATAAAAGTTTTTCACTAACTTTAAGATAAGATTTTATTTTATGTAATAAATTATAAACATGATTATAATTATATAAAATATGTTATTAATTTTATTAAATTAGATAATTTTTTATAAAAAAGTTATTTTTATATTAAATAAAATATTCGATAAATATAAGTATTTTTATGCTTAATTGATAATAGGTATTGATTATCAATTCAAATTAAAAATTAAATTTTATTTTAATAAAATATTTTATAATTAAAGAATTACAGATATTAAGTGTATTACCTCATATATATCAGATTTTAGATTTATTAAATTATTTTACTAATAATATTAATGTTCCTATTGATGTTATATATATTAAGTTAGATAATTAAGATTTTTTATCTTCTTAGAATATATCTAAAGATAGATAAAATACAATTATTGTATTTATACTTTTTCTATTTTTATTTCTATTTTAAGATTAGGAATAATTATTACTCATTATTATTATAATATAATTTATAAAAATACATCTAATTTTCTTTATAATACACGTGATTTATTCTATATCAAGAGCTTTTATATAAGATATACCAATGTTTTAACTTCTCTAACATTTTTTTTAGATATTATTAATAATATTATTAAAAATAAATTTTATAATTTTAATTTAGATATTTTATTAAAATTAAATTGTATGAGTTTTCATTTTAAAAAGATTATAGATATTAAATCTACAAGACTTAAATATAGTTTATCTAATAATTTGATAAACGAAATTGAATATAATTTAAAATTAGATTTTAATATTTTATTGTTATATTAATCTAATTATTTTTTATATTTTTGGTATATTTTTTATTAAATATGATTATATATTATAATTCTTGTTATAATTTTATGTATTATAATCATTGTATAGTTTATTTTCCTATACCTTTCAATTATATCAACTGTAATTTTTCTAAAATTTCTATTCATAAATTGAAAATTAATATATTATTAATGATTTAATTATTAATGGTAAAATAATTAAAAATATTATTTTTTATAACTAATAATTCTATTTATAAAGAAATATTTTTAGAAAATTATTTTTTTTACAAATAATTATAATAATTAATTTAAATTAATTTCTTTTGTATGTATAAAATCTTATTTATATCAATATAACTATAGATATACAGAATATTTTTTCAGTTTTGTTTTTTTCAATAAATGAAATAAAAGATTTTAAAGATATAATTATACAAACTTATGATAAAAATTATATTTTTTGATAAAATAATTCAAAAAATATAATTATAAAAAATTTTTTAGCTTTTTATTAATTCATAAAAAGTATATAATTTATTACTTTTTAATCATATTATTATCCAATTTTTTGTTATTAAGTTATTTTTATTTTTTTTAAAAAACAATTATTTTTATGAAAAATTGAATCTTTCATATTTCTGGATTATTGTTCTTATCCAATTGTTTCTATCAAATATAACAAAAAGTATTAATTAAATTTATTAGTTCAACATTTTTAACATATTTATTTACATTAATTATTTAACAAGATTATACCTTATGTAAATTTATCTTATATATCAAGAAAAATTTCTTAGTATTTAAATATCGATCCTATCCAATAATTATTTTAATTTATATTTAAATTTATTTTTTATTAGAATTTAATTCTATGAAATTTGAAAAAATATATAGTTTTAAACATTAATGTTTTAATATAGAATTAATAAAAAATTTATCTATTGATACTTTAGTTTTATTTTATAGTTGTTTTATATAAATTTATAATTATTGATATTATTGTTTTAATATTACGATTTTATCTATTATGAATAATTTTAATAAAGTCTATAAAAGAACTATATTATTAAAAAATATATTTGCAATAAATAGCATTACGTTTTTGTATAAATTTACATAATTAAAATTTAAAAATATAAAATTAAATGCTTATGTTAGTATATTATTTCTATAAATATATGTTTTTTAAGCAATTTGTTATTAAAATTATTGCTAAAAAATTAATGTTAAATAAAATAATAAGTATCTTTATTAAAGATCTATAAATAGTCAAATTAGTTCTTAGTTATTTAAATAATCATAATTTTTATATAGTATAACTATATAAGATAAAAGATTTTTTATTTTAAATAAATAATTTAAAAATAAAATTTGTATAATTTTTACTTATTTTTATGGAAAATTAAGTCTTATATTAAAGAAATTTAATTTTGTTAAGGTAGAAATAATTATTTATATTATCATTTATTATAGAGATAAATTAAATTGAAAAACTAAATTTTTATTTGATTGATATTTTAATAAAGGAAAATATTTTATGAAAAATATTTTGGATGATTTTAAGTCTAGAAATTTGATTTATCAAATTTCAGATTACAAATATATTAATTTAAAATTATTACATAATTCTATTAAATTATATTGTGGTTTTGATCCTACTTCTGATAGTTTGCATGTAGGTCATTTATTACCTATTATATGTTTAAAAAGATTTCAAATTTTTAATCATAAACCTATTATTTTATTAGGAGGTGCTACTAGTTTAATCGGAGATCCTAGTTTTAAAAATAAAGAACGAAAATTATTTGAAGTTGATAAAATTATTTCATGGTCTAAAAATATTAACAATCAATTAAATTTTTTATTTAGATCTCAAAAAGAAAATAACAAAGTAACAATTATAAACAATTACAATTGGTTTAAGAAAATTAATTTATTGGAATTTTTAAGAGACGTGGGTAAAGTTTTTTCTATTAGTAAATTAATTAACAAAGATTCAGTTAAACAAAGAATTAATCGTTTAGATCAAGGGATTTCTTTTGCTGAATTTTCATATAATTTACTTCAAAGTTATGATTTTTTTTGGCTTAGAAAAAAATATGGAGTTATTTTACAAATTGGCGGATCTGATCAATGGGGTAATATTACTTCCGGTATATATTTAACTAGACGTTTATATAATAAAAAAGTTTTTGGATTAACTATGCCTTTAATATTAAAATCAAACGGCATAAAGTTTGGTAAAAGTGAAAAAGATAACATATGGTTGGATTCTAACAAAACTAGTCCATATAAATTTTATCAATTTTGGATTAATGTTTCAGATTCTGATGTTTTTAATTTTTTGAAGTTTTTTACTTTTATAGATATTTTATATATTTTATCTTTAGAACAAAATAAGACATATTCTAATATAATTATTGCAAAATCTTTATTAGCTTATGAAATTACTAAATTAGTACATGGTAAAATTGCTGCAAAATCAGCTAAACGTATAAGTAATAATATATTCTATAATAATATTAATGATTTTTTAGAATCAGATTTTGAGCAATTAAAACAAGACGGTATGCCTAAAATATTTTTACATGGTCATGAAGATTTATGCCAAGTTCTTGTTGATTCCAATTTAGTCATGTCACGTAGTCGTGCTAAAAATATGATAGAATCTAACTCTATTTATATAAATAATAGAAAAGAAACAAACTATAGATATACTTTTAATATAAATGATAAATTATTTAAAAAGTATACAATTTTAAAAAAAGGTAAAAAAAATTTTTGTTTATTATGTTGGTGATGATATATATATCTTAATATGTGTTAAAACTTTCGCCGCATCCGCAATATTGTGTAATTTTTGGATTTTCAAACTTAAAAGTTTTGTTTAATCCTTCTTTTATAAAATCTATTTTTGTTCCATTTATTATATTTGTTATTTTTATAGGAATAAAAATACTTATTTTTTCATATGTTATTTTTATTTCTTCTATTTTTTGATTTTTTGCTAGTTCCATTGTATAGCGAAATCCAGCACAACCAGATTTTTTAATATTTATTCTTATTCCTTGATTATTATTTTTTTTAGTTAGATATAATATTTGTTTTAAAGCTTTAGAAGTAATTTGAATACCTTTCCATTGATTAAGTTTGATTTTGTGGCTTTCTATTTTTTTCATTTTTTTTTATATTAATCTATATAATAAATTTATTCTAAGATATATTTATAATATCTTCAACTAATTTATATTATAAATTATAATTTTGCAATTAATAATTATTTATTTTATTTTTGTTAGAAAGTTAAATTTATGTTAAATACATTATTAAGTTTTATTTAATTATTTTTAAAAACTGTGAAAAATCAACTATTGAGGACTAATTTTTATATGCAAAATCCAAAAAAAGGTATTGATTTACCTCAAACTGTTTTTTCTATTATATTTATAATTATTATGATAATTACTAGTTTTTGGATCATAAGTCCTTTTATTATTGGTTTTTCTTGGGCTAGTATGGTTGTAATATCTACTTGGCCTTTTATGTTAAAAATACAGAGTTATTTTTGGAATAGTCGTATTTTTGCTGTTATTTTTATGATTTTTATTTTATTGTTACTATTTATATTACCTTCAGTATTGCTTATTAATAATCTTATTGATAATAGTGCACCTTTAATAAATTGGTTAACTTCTGGTAATTTGCAATTTCCTACTTTAATATGGTTACAAGATGTTCCTGTGCTAGGACAAAAAATATATTTAAATTATCAAAAATTACTCTCTGGAGGAGGAGCTTCTTTAATTAGTAAAGTACAACCTTATATGGGTCGTACAACTGAATTTTTTATATCTCAAATTAGTCATTTTTTTCATTTTTTTATACATTTAATATTTATGCTTGTATTTAGTTCTTTATTATACTGGAAAGGAGAAAAAGTATCTAATTTAATAAGAAATTTTGCTATCAGAGTTTCTTCTCAAAATGGAGATTCTATTGTATTATTAGCTGGTCAAGCTATCAGATCAGTTGCAGTAGGAGTAGTTGTTACTGCTTTAATTCAAGGTATTCTTAGCTGGTTAGGTTTATTATTTTCTGGAATTCCTTATGCTTCTTTATTGATGGTTTTAATTATTTTCTTCTGTTTAATTCAAATAGGTCCTTTGTTTATTTTAACTCCAGCTGTGTTATGGCTTTATTGGCATGGAAATAATATATTTGGTACAATTTTACTTATTTGGAGTTGTATTCTATTTTTTTTAGATCATTTTTTAAGACCTTTATTAATACGCATTGGTTCTGATTTACCTAATTTATTAATATTATCTGGTGTTATCGGAGGATTAATTTCTTTTGGTATGATTGGTTTATTTATAGGACCTGTTATTTTATTAATTTCATATAGATTAATATTATCTTGGATATATAAAAAATCTATTTCTGATATTATTTCAAAAAAAATAACTAATAAAATGCTAAAAAAATACAAATAATTTTATTATATAATTTTTTATAATTTTATAATTAAATTATTAATTTTAAGATTATACTTGCTATTTTGATTAAATAATTAAATAATATAATGTCAATTATATTATTTAATTATGATTTTGTTTTTTTCTTTGAATATTTTATTGAAATGTTTATAAATAAATTTATTATTTTTAACTTTTTCAACTTATTCCCTAACTTATTACACGTCAACTTTTTTAAAAAAAATCATGTATTCTTATTTTTTAATTTATTTATCAATTTTAATTGATAATAATTTTAATTTTTATCTGTAAATTAATTTTTTATTTTTTTAATATCTTTATTCATATAAAATCTTAGAGAAAAACATGAAAAAAACAGATGAATTACGGACTATTAGAATAGATCCATTAGTTAAACCTGCTACTTTAGCTAAAAAATATGCTATTACTTCTGAAATTATGGAAAATGTTATAGAATCTAGAAAAAATATTGCTAAAATTATGACAGGAAAAGACAAACGTTTATTAGTAGTTATAGGTCCTTGTTCTGTTCATGATCCAATTGCTGCAGTGGAGTATGCTTGTAAATTAAATGAATTAAGAAAAAAATACAAAAATCGTTTAGAAATAATTATGCGTACTTATTTTGAGAAACCTAGAACCATTGTAGGCTGGAAAGGCTTAATTGCAGATCCTGGTTTAGATGGTAGTTTTAGAGTTAATGATGGATTATCTGTTTCTCGTAAATTATTACTTGATATTAATTCTATAGGACTTCCTGCTGCTACAGAATTTTTAGATATGGTTATAGGTCAATTTATAGCTGATTTAATTAGCTGGGGAGCTATAGGAGCTAGAACAACTGAAAGTCAAATTCATAGAGAAATGGCTTCTGGTTTATCTTGTCCTGTTGGTTTTAAGAATGGTACAGATGGTAATCTTAAAATTGCTATAGATGCAATATGTGCTGCAAGTGCAAAGCATTTGTTTCTTGCTCCTGATAAAGATGGTAAAATGACTATTAATCATACAAGTGGTAATCCTTTTTGTCATATTATTATGAGAGGTGGTTCTTTACCTAATTATCATTTTAAAGATATACTATCAGCTATTAATTTATTAAAAAAATTTAATTTACCCCAATATCTTATGGTAGATTTTAGTCACGGCAATTGTTTAAAACAACATAAAAAACAACATGAAGTTGCTGAATCTGTATCCAGACAAATTTATGATGGATCTTCTGCTATTTTTGGTGTTATGATAGAAAGTTTTTTAAAAGAAGGTTCGCAGAAAATATCTAATAAAAATAATTTAGTTTATGGGCAATCAATAACTGATCCTTGTTTAGGTTGGGAAGATACTGTTTTAATTATTTCTCAGTTAGCAACTGCTTTAAATAAGCGTTTTTAGAAAATTTTAAGTATCAACGTTATAAAAACGTTGATACTTTTTATTTTTTATTAATATAATAGTTTATATTTTTATATTTAAAATATATATAAATATTAATATATAATTAATATATAATTTAAAAATTATTTAAAATTATATAAAGAATTATAAATGATGTTACTTTATATTTTGAAATCTTAATGTTAATTATAGAAAAATAAGGTATATAACATGCTTGTTATAACGCTGATAAATGGAAGAAAGTATTTTTATAACACTCCAATAAAATTAATAGATATAGCAAAAGAAATTTTTCCTGATTTTCAAAAGATATGTCTAGCCGGTACAATTAACGGGGTTTTATGTGACTTAGATACTTATATTAAACAAAATTCCAAAGTAAGCATCATAACCTTAACAGACATTTTTAATTCTTTAAAAATTATACGTTATTCTTGTTGTAGCATACTAGGTTGTGCTATTAAACAGTTATGGCCTGATACTAAATTAGCCAAATATTCTATCACAGATAAGGGTTTTTATTATGATATAGATCATTATCATAATTTTACTATTCATGATTTGAATATTATTCAGGATCGTATGAATAATATAATTAATGATAAATTTATTTTTATAAAAGAAATAGTTAGCTATGAAAAAGCTTTTTCTATTTTTAAATCTTTAAATGAAAATTATAAATTGCATTTACTTAAAGATTTATATTCCTCAAACAAAGATATCTGTATTCATACATTAGATAATTATATTGATATTGTCAATAATGTTATGGTACCTAATCTTAGATTTTGTAAAAATTTTATACTAGAAAAAGTATCTGGTGCATATTGGATGGGAATTAGTACTAATAAAATGCTTCAGCGTATTTATGGTACTGCTTATTCTAGTTCAAAAGAATTAAATTTATATTTAGATAGATTAAAGCAAATAAATAAAAGGGATCATAGAAAAATTTCTGCTAAATTAAATTTATTTCATATTCAAGAAAATGCTCCAGGAGTTGTATTTTGGCATCATAATGGATATTTAATATTTAAAGAATTAAAAAAATTTATTCGAGAAAAATTATCTAAATATAAATATTTAGAAGTTAAAAGCCCTTTAATTATGGACAAAGATATATGGAACAGAACCGGGCATTTAGAAAATTATAAAGAATCAATTTATATTACCTCTACTGATAACAAAGATTATTGTATTAAACCTATGAACTGTCCAGGTCATGTACAGATTTTTAATAATAAATTGCGTACTTATAAAGATTTACCAGTTAAGATTTCTGAGTTTGGTATTTGTCATCGTTATGAAAAATCTGGTGCTTTACATGGTTTAATGCGTTTAAGAGAATTTACACAAGATGATGCTCATATATTTTGTACATTAAAACAAATACATACTGAAATTAATAATTGCATAGATTTATTTTATGAAATATATGACGTGTTTGGTTTTCAAAATTTATTTTTTAAGTTTTCTACAAGACCTAAAAAAAGAATTGGTAATAATGAGATATGGGATAAAGCAGAAAAAGATTTAATAAAATCTTTAAATGAAAAAAATATACATTTTGAATTACAAGAAGGAGAAGGAGCTTTTTACGGACCTAAAATTGAATTAATTTTAACAGATTCTTTAGATCGTACTTGGCAATGTGGTACTATACAGTTAGATTTTTTACTTCCTTCTATTTTAAGTTCTTTTTACATAGATAAATATAACAAAAAGAAAATACCTGTTATAATTCATCGTGCTATTTTAGGTTCTTTAGAAAGGTTTATTGGAATATTAATTGAAGAATATGCTGGTGCTTTTCCAGTTTGGTTAGCGCCAGTTCAAGTAGTTATTATTAATATTCATGATAATCAATCTAATTATGTGATAAAATTAACTAATTTATTACTTTATCATGGTATTCGTGTTAAATCTGATTTACGTAAAGAGACAGTAGGATTTAAAATTCGTGATCATGCGTCTTTTTTTGTTCCTTATATTTTAATATGTGGTAAAAAAGAATTTGAAGATAATAAAGTGACTGTTCGTTTAAGATCAGGTAAAAATATTGGCATGTTAGGTATAGAAATTTTTATTCAAAAAATTAAAAAAGAAATTTTAGAACGTAGTTTATATAAATCGGAGGAATAAAGTATCAAATTCGGAAAAAGATTACAACTTGTACGTTCTCATCGTATAAATGGCGAAATTCGTGCTAAAAAAGTACGTTTAAATGATATTAATAATGAACAAATTGGTATAGTATCTTTACAAGAAGCTTTAAATAAAGCATTTGATGAAGGTGTTGATTTAGTTGAAATTAGTCCTAATTCAGAACCTCCAGTTTGTCGCATGATGAATTATGGTAAATTTATTTATGAAAAAAGTAAATTATCCAAAGAACAAAAGAAAAAACAAAAAATTATACATGTGAAAGAAGTAAAATTTAGGCCTAGTACTGATGAAGGAGACTATCAGGTTAAATTACGTAATGCAAAGCGTTTTTTAAAGGATGGTGATAAAGTTAAAATTACCTTACGTTTTCGTGGTAGGGAAATGACTCACCAGCATATTGGTGTTAAATTATTGAATAGAGTTAAAAATGATTTAATTAATTTGTCTAATGTTGAATTTTTTCCTAATAAAATAGAAGGAAGGCAAATGGTTATGGTTTTATCTCCTAAAAAAAATAGAACATAATTGCTAATAATTAAATTTTAAAATTATTATTAAGTTTTTTAAAATTATATAATATGAACTGTAAAATGAAAATTAAAACATTAAAAAGTGCTTATAAACGTTTTCGTAAAACTGCATCAGGTAGTTTTAAACGCAAAAAAGCTAATTTAAGACATCTTTTAACTAAAAAAACTACAAAACGTAAACGACACTTAAGATCTAAAGTCATGATTTCTAAAGGAAATATGCGCTCTGTAACACTGTCTTTACCGTATAATTGATAATTATTTTTATTCTATATTTGATTTATTTAGAATAAATTTAATACATATTTTATTAGGAGTATTCCATATGACTAGAGTTAAACGTGGAACAGTTTCTTCTGCTAGGCATAAAAAAGTTTTAAAATTAGCTAGAGGATATTATGGTGCTCGTTCCCGTGTTTATAGAGTTGCTAATCAAGCAGTAATTAAAGCAGGTCAGTATGCTTATCGTGATAGAAGACAGCGTAAACGCCAGTTTCGTCGCTTGTGGATTTCTCGTATAAATGCAGCTGTTCGTATGCATGATATTTCTTATAGTGATTTTATATATGGATTAAAAAAAATTTCTATTGATATAAATAGAAAAATGTTGTCCGAGATATCTATAATGGATAATTTTTCATTTAATTTATTGATTGAAAAATCTAAAGAATCTTTAGTTAAAGTTTAATTCATTAAATATTTTTAGAGGGAGATATAAATAAAACTCCCTCGATTTTTTATATTATTACTATTGTTTGTATTTTATCAATTAAGTTAATCAATAAAATTAATTTTTTATTATGACTTTGTTAAATTAGTTAAATTTTTGATTTTATAGATAAAAAGGATATACATGTTTGATATTAAAAAATTTTTATATAAATCTATAAATGATATTAATTTATCTCAAACTATCAAAGATTTAAATTTAATTAAATCTAAATATTTAGGTAAAAAGAGTTTATTTAAGCGCGAACTTTTTAAAATTAAAAGTTTAGAAAATAACTTAAAAAAAAATAAATTAGACTGTCTAAATAAATTAAAATTAAAAATTCTACAAAAAATTAATTTACATAAGAAAAAATTAGAAAAAATTTTAATTCTTGATAAGATCCTTAAAGATAAATTAGATATATCTCTTCCTGGTAGATTTGTTCAAAATGGAGGATTGCATCCTTTAACTATAACTATTAATTATATAAAAAATTATTTTTCAAGATTGGGTTTTAAGTTTGTAGACGGTCCTGAAATAGAGGATGCTTATCATAATTTTGATGCTTTAAATATCTCTAATAGTCATCCTGCTAGAGATGCTAATGATACATTTTGGTTAAATTCTAATTTATTGCTTAGAACTCAAACTTCAGGAGTTCAAATTAGAGAAATGAAAAAACATAATCCTCCTATTCGTATTATTTCTGTTGGTAAAGTTTATAGGAGAGATTCAGATAAAACACATACTCCTATGTTTCACCAATTAGAAGTATTGGTTGTAGACATTGGAATTAATTTTTCTAATTTAAAATGGATTATATATAACTTTTTGTATGATTTTTTTGGTAAAGAAATAAAACTTAGGTTTAGAACTTCTTATTTTCCTTTTACTACTATTTCAGGAGAGGTAGATGTATTGAATGAATTTAATAAATGGATAGAAGTTTTAGGATGCGGTATTGTTCATCCTAAAGTTTTATCCAATGTTAATATAGACTCAAATATATATTCTGGAATTGCTTTTGGTATTGGAATAGAAAGAATTACAATGTTACGTTACGGTATATCTGATTTAAAATATTTTTTTGAGAATGATTTACATTTTTTAACACAATTTAAATAAATATTAAGGTAATTTGAATGAAATTTAGTGCATCTTGGTTAAAGGAATGGTTATTTCCTAAATTTGATATATCTAATTTTCATGAAAAAATAACTAATTCAGGTTTAGAAATTGAAGATATATATACTATATCTAATAAATTTACAAGAGTAGTAGTTGGAGAGATAGTTAATTTTAAAAATATTTGTAAAATTAATAAAATTAATGTTTTTAAAATAAGAATAAATTGCAATGATGTAATAACCGTAGTTTCTGATATTAATATTTATTGTAGAATAGGTATTAAAGTTCCTGTTGCTCTTGTCGGTAGTAATATATTTCCTAATAATAAAATAGTTAATTTTCGTAAAATTTATGATATTGTTTCCGAAGGAATTATTTGTTCCTATAAAGAATTATGTATTTATAATACTTCAACTAATGATATAATTGAATTAAATTCTGATGCTCCTGTTGGTTATGATATTTATAAATATTTTATGTTATATGATAAAATAGTAAAAGTTAATATTACTCCAAACAGATCAGATTGTTTATCTATTAGAGGTTTTGCAAGAGAAATTTCTATTATTTGTGGTAAAAAATTACATAAAAAACGAAATTTATTTAATTTTAATAATAATATAAAAGATATTTTTTCTATAAAAAATTTAGCTTTAAAGCATTGCCCTAAATATATAGGTCGTATAATTAAAAATGTTAATTTAAATCTTTCATCACCTTTTTGGATGAAAAACAAATTAAGAAATTGTGGCATAGATTCTATAGATGTTATATCAGACATTATTAATTATGTTTTATTAGAACTGGGTCAACCTGTAAATATTTTTAATTTAGATAAAATTACAAAAAATATATTAGTTAGATTTTCTAATAATACAGATTTTTTTTGTATAAAAAAAGATAAATCTATTAAATTACAAAATAAATACTTAGTAGTATCAGATGATAAAGAAATTATCTCTTTGGCTGGTATAATAAATTCTAAAAAATATGATGTTAATATGTATACAAAAAATTTATTTTTAGAATCTGCTTATTTTAACCCTGATTCTGTATTATTTAGTTCTAAAAATTTAAATTTAAGCACAAATTTTTCTAATCATTTTATTGCAGGTATAGACCCATTAATACAGCATGAGTCTATAGAATATGCTACTAGTTTAATATTAAAAATTTGTGGAGGTAATGCAGGTCCTGTTTTTAGCGATAAAAATAATATCAATTATAGTACAAACAAAATTGTAACTTTAAGTAAAATAAAAGTAAACAAAATTATTAATAATAATATAAATAATAATGATATAAATCATATTTTAAATAAACTAAATTATGATTTTAAATATTACAATAATCAATGGTTTGTTAGTGTACCTAGTTGGCGTTTAGATATTAATATAGAAGAAGATTTAATTGAAGATATAATACGTATATATGGATATAATAATATACAAAAAAAACCTTTTTTATTTTTGAGTGTTAAACCTAATGAAAGTTTATTAGATGTTTTTTTAGATAAATCTAAAATTTTATTAGTAAATAAAGGTTATCACGAGATTATAAGTTATAGTTTTTTGAGTTCTAATTATAAAAAAATTTTTTATCCTAATAAAGATTTATTAGAATTATTAAACCCTATGTCCTCCGACTTATTATTTATGAGACCATCTTTATATTGCGGATTAATTAATGCTGTTATTTATAATATAAAAAGAAATATTAAGAATATAAGATTATTTGAAAGTGGTTTATGTTTTATAAAGAATAATAATAATTCAATTAATTTTAGGCAAGAGTTATTTTTATCAGGAGTTTTAAGCGGTAAATATTATAATGACCATTGGGATATAAATAATAAAGAGGTTGATTTTTTTGATCTTAAAGGAGATGTAGAATCTATTTTAGGTTTAACTGGAAAATTAGATTTTATTGAATTTAAAAATAATAATTTTCTTGAATCATTATTACATCCTACAAAAAGAGCTAATATATATCTAGAAAATAACCTCATTGGTTCTATAGGAGAAATACATCCTAAATTTGATAAACATTTAAATATTAATCAAAATATAGTATTATTTGAATTGTTTATAGAAAAATTATCATTTTGTCATTTAACAAAAGTTTCTAAAATTTCTATTTATCCTAGTACTAGAAGAGATATTTCTATTATTATCCCTAATAATATTCGTGTTTTTGATGTTATTAAAGAAATAAAAAATAGTTCAATAAAATATTTATCTGAGATAAATATTTTTGATGTATATTATGGTAAAGAGTTTGGAAAACAGTATAAAAGTATATCAATTAGTTTAATTCTTCAAAGTGATAAAAAAACTTTAGAAGTTAATGAGATTAATTTTATTATTAATCAATGTATAGAAATATTGTTTAATAAATTTAAAGCAAGATTAAGGAATTAAATTTAATGTTACTTACTAAATCTAAAATTTCAGAATATTTATTTATTACATTAGGAATTAATAAAAATGAAGCAAAAGAACTAGTATTCATTTTTTTTAAAGAATTGTCTTCTACTTTAATAGATCATGAGAATGTAAAATTATTAGGTTTTGGTAAATTTAATGTCTTAAATAAAAAACAAAGGGTTTGTAGAAATTTTAAAACTAATCAATCTATTAAAATAAAATCATACGTTTCTATATCTTTTAAATCTAGTAAAAAATTAAAAAATAATATTAAAAAGTATATAATAAAAATTTAGTAATATATTAAAAATATGTTTAATTGTACTAATATTGTATTAATTAAATATAATATATTATTTATAATATTGTTCATTTTTAATTAATAATATTAAAATATTTTAATATTATTAATTATTATTTTTAATTGTATTTATTATTATAAAATTTTTCCAATAGTTTCAAGTACTTTTTTTGTTTTGATTAATAGATTTATTCTATTAATCTTTAATTTTTTATCAACATCGTTAACCAATACTTTTTTAAAAAAATTATTTACATATTTATTAATTTTTAACAATTCAATTAGTATTTCATAATAAAGATTATTGATTTTCATTTTTGATATTTTTATTTTTATGTGTTTTATAAATTTTTCTAAATGCCTTTCTTCTTTAAATTTAAATAACATTGTATTAATAGTTTTATCATTTGTATTTTTATCAAATTTAATAATTATTTTATTAATTCTTCTATAATTTTCGAATAATATTTTTGATTTTTCTAATTTATTAAATTTGTTTATAGCTTTTATTTTTAAATCTATTTCATATAACTTATTTTTTTTTAGTTTTATTATTTTTAAGATATCTTTTAAATTATAACCTTTTTTTATATATTTATATTTTAATCTTTCCATAATAAAATTAAAAATTTTTATTTGTAATTTTTCATTTGGTTTATTATTTGAATATAGTTCGATTGATTTTTTTATTATTTTTAATAAATCTATATTTAATTTATAACTTATGATAATTCTAATAATTCCAATAGTAGATCTACGTATAGCAAAAGGATCTTTATTACTTTTTGGTATATTACCTACATAAAACATACCTACTATTGTATCAATTTTATCAGCTATTGATATTGCAGATCCTATTTTATTGCTAGGGATTTTATCTTTAGAAAAACTAGGATAGTAATGTTCTTTAATAGCTAATGCTATTTCTTTTTTTTCTTTGTTATATAAAGCATATTGCATACCTGTAATACCTTGAGTTTCTGGAAATTCAAATACCATGTTAGTTACTAGATCAAATTTTGATAATTTTGCTGTTTTTATAGTATCTTTTAGATTTATTTTTATATTTTTAGCGATCCATGATGATATTTTTATTATTCTTATAGTTTTATCATACATAGATCCTAATCTTTTATGAAACAATATGTTATTTAAATTATTAACATAATTTTTTAATTTTATTTTTAAATCTTCTTTCAAAAATAATAATGCATCTATTAAACGAGATTTAATTACATTTTCATTATCTTTTACTATTTTTTCATTATTTGTAGATTTTATATCTATAACAAATATAAAATAAGGCATAAGATTATTATTTTTATTATATACAGGAAAACATTTTTGATAGTTTTTTATTATACATACTAAAATTTCTTTAGGTATTTTTAAAAATTTCTCCTGAAAATTACCAACTAAAACAACCGGCCATTCTACTATTGATGTTATCTCTTCTAACAAATTATGATCTATTTTTATTTTTCCTTTTATATTTTTTATTATTTTTTTTATTCCTCTTTTAATTATTTTTCTTCTAATTTTAGATTCAACTATTACATTGCCTTTTTTAATTAAAATATTAGGATATTCATCTGTATTTTGAATTTTTATTTTATTTTTATTCATTAATACATGACCATTTACTGTATTTGTAGATTTTAGTCCAAATATTTTTGTTTTTATTATTTTTTTATTTAAACATATTAAAATATTACGAATTGGTCTAATAAATTTATATTTTCTACAATTCCAATACATTAATTTTGTTGTTTTTATGCTTATTAAAGATTTTTCTATTATTATTTTAATTTTTGATTCAATGTTATCTTCTTTTTTATTTTTATTTTTTTTTTTTATATTCTTTAATTTGATTGCTATTCTTCTAGGTGTTGCAAACCAATATAATTTATCAAATTTTATGTTATTTTTTCTTGAAAAAATTTTTATTTGTTCAACAAAAGATAATATAATTTTATTTAATTTTTTACCAGGGAGATCTTCAGTTCCAATTTCTATCAATAGTGTATTATTAATAACCATTTTTTTTAACTCTTAAATTATTTGATTCAATATTATGATTTTTTTATGTATGTTTTAGCTATTTTATTTGTTACATATCTTATTTCTAATATGTATTTTTGTCTTTCAGTTGTTGAAATAGCTTTTCTTGATTCTAATAAATTAAAATAGTGACATGCTTTTAGCATATTTTCGTACGCAGGAATCACCAATGGTTTTTCAATATTTATTATTCTTATAGATTCTTTTAAATATTTTTTAAATAATAGAGAAATTAATTCGGTATCAGCTATTTTAAAATTATAATTTGATTGCTCTATTTCATTTTTATAAAATAAATCTTTGTATTTAACTATCTTAAATTGATTTTCATCCCAAATAATGTCAAAAATATTATTTATTTCTTGACTATACATTGCAATTCTTTCTATTCCATAAGTAATTTCTACACTTATTGGATTACAATCTAATCCTCCCATTTGTTGAAAATATGTAAATTGAGTAACCTCCATACCATTTATCCATATTTCCCATCCTATACCACACGCACCTAATGTAGGATTTTCCCAATTGTCTTCTATAAAACGAATATCATTTTTTTTTGTACTTATATTTAGTTTTTCTAGAGATTTTAAATATATATCTTTAATATTTTTTGGCGGAGGTTTAATTATTACTTGAAATTGATAATATTGCTGTAATCTATTAATATTTTTTCCATATCTTCCATCTCTAGGTCTCCTAGATATTTGAGTATAAGCCAATAATGTATTATTAGATCCAATTGCATTGAAGAATGTTGCAGGGTGAAAAGTACCTGCTCCTACTTGAATATCTATGGGTTGTATTATACTACATCCTTGTTTTTCCCAGTATTTTTGTAAAATCATGATTAAATTTTGAACTGTTTTATATTTTTTTTTCATATAAATATTTTTATATTTTATACTTTATTTGAATTATACTCTAAATAATATTTTTTTAAAGTTAATATATTATTTGAATATATTTAATTTATTAAATATTTTTATATATAATTAAATTAAATAATTTATAATATCTTATTAATTTTTATTGGAGATAAAATATTATGAAATATATCGGTGCTCATGTTAGTATTAGCGGTGGTTTGCATAAATCTGTATTAAATGCTAAAAAAATAGGCGCTACAACTTTTGCTTTATTTACAAAAAATCCTTTACAATGGAATAGTTTAGATATTTCAGATAAAGAAAAGAAAAATTTTATTAATTTATGTAAATTTTTCAATTTTAACCTTAAAATGATTTTACCTCATTGTGGTTATTTAATTAATTTAGGTCATCCTGTAGATACATTACTTGAAAAGTCTAGATGTTCTTTTATCAATGAAATAATTCGTTGTAAATCTATAGGCCTTTCTTTTTTAAATGTTCATCCAGGTAATCATCTTTATAAGATTACTGAGATAGATTGTTTAAAACGTATATCACATTCTATAAATATAGTCTTAGATAAAATTGAAAATTTTTCTATTATTTTAGAAAATACAGCAGGTCAGGGTAGTAGTGTAGGTTATTGTTTTGATCATTTAAAATATATAATTGATAATATAGATTACAAAGATAGAATAGGTATTTGTATAGATACATGTCATGCATTTGCTTCAGGTTATGATTTAAGAACAAAAGAAAAATGTAAAAAAACATTTGATTTATTTGATAAAATAGTTGGTTTAAACTATTTAAAAGCTTTTCACTTCAACGATTCTAAAAATAAATTTTTTAGTAATATCGACCGTCATAATAATTTAGGCAAAGGTTATATAGGATCTGAAGCTTTTATATGGATCTTACAAAACATTTGTTTAAATAATATACCTATTATCTTAGAAACTACGAATAAAGATATGTGGATAAAAGAAATAATTTGGTTAAAAAATAACTATAAATCATAACTTATAATTAAATTAATTTTATTTACTTAATAATCATGTTATATTAAAAATAAATATTTTATTCATATAAGAGATATAAAATAATGATTTCTTTTATCGCTGAACAACGTATTAAAATTGGTACTAGATATAGTCGTAATTTGCGTAGATTAAATAAGTTACCAGCTATAATTTATGGTGATAATCAAAAAAAATCCATCCCAATATTTATAAATAATAATGATATTAAAAATATTCAATTTGAATCTAATTTTTATAATAATAAAATATCAATTAAATTAGATGATTATATTTATATTGTAAAAATTCATGCTGTACAAAAACATGCATTTAAACTTCAACTAATACATATAGATTTTTTAATTTGCTCATGATTTTTAAATTAAAATATTATATAAAATTTTTCCAAAAATTAACATTTGTGGATTAGATTTTATATTTATAATTCCGATTATAGATAATATGATGCTTATTGGAGTTATACATCTTAAAATATTTAATAATATAGATAATTTTTTGTTTTTTGTATCTTTTTCTATTTTCCACCATTTCCATGTTAACCATATGCTTAACCAAGAAATAATAATCACAATTATTAGAGTCCATTTAAACATATAATTTTGTGAATTATAATTTGGTAAATTTACTGTAATAATTGTAAAGATACCTGGCATAAAATATAATGGAGGCCATAAAATACATCCTATGATACTTGGTAAAATAAACCTTTTAATTGGTAGTTTTAACATTCCTGCTATCATAGGTATAACTGGTCTAGTAGGTCCGATAAATCTTCCTGTAATTATAGTTATCATACTATGTTTATGTATTGCATCTATAGTTTTTTTTATTAATATTTCATATTTTTTTAAAAAATTAAATTTTGTAATTCTGGCTTTAAATTTCCATCCTATATAATAAGACATCCAATCTCCAATAAAACATCCTATTGTAGATGCTGTCCATGCTTGATAGAAACTTATATTACCATTTCCAATTAATGTTCCTAAACCAGCCATCATAATTATACCTGGTATTAATAATCCTACTATAGCTAGTGATTCTAAGAAAGATACAATTATTATTGTAAATATCGAGTAAAATAGTGATTTTTTTGCTATGTATAATAACCAATATTCCATATATTTATTCTACTTTTTAAAATTAATATTAAAATTAGTTTTTGTATTAAAATTATTTTTTACTTAATAAATTTATATGTTTTGTTTTTTATATTTTTAAAAATATTAAAATTTATTAAATATATATAAATAATTTATTTTGTGAAATAATATTAATACATTAAATATTATAAAAATTATTATTTATAATAATTTTTTAAAAATTTTTATATAATGAAAAAAAATATAATTATTTTTATTATTATTAATATATTATTAATAGTAATAAGTAAAGATCTTTTTGCTGAAATTATTAAACAGGGAGATTTATTAAAAATTTCTACTGATTTTTTTGCTAACATAGATAAAAAATCTAATTTACCATTATTGACTATAAAATCAAATTTTTTAAGAATGTTAGATAAATATCATATAATTTTTTATCCAAAAGTTTATATAAGATATAAAGATATTTTAATTTTATCTGATAAAGCTTATTTAATTAAAACACATAAGTTTTATAATAAAAAGTTGTTTAATTTATTAAATATTCCATATTTGTTTTATTATAAAGATAATCAAATAATTTTTCATGGTGAGAAAGGAATAATAGATTTATTTAATCAATATGTAAAAGTTTATTATGCAAATTATAAGATTATTGATACTAATTTAATAGGAAGTGCTAAAAATATTTTTTTAAATAGAAATAATAAAAATATTATTATTGATGATGGCTTTATTACTTTTTATAATTATAAAAATATTTTTCGTATTTTTGGTACTAAGATAATCAAGTATGGCGATAAATCTTTTATTGATATTTTTAATGCTAAATTTTATATAAATAATTTTCTTGTATTTTATATTCCTTATTTAAAGATACATATAAATAAAAATAATAAAAAAATAAATATTCCTTATATAAGTTATTTTAAAAAAAATATTATAAAACAAATAGATTTTATTTATTTTTTAGATCAAATTAAAAATATAAAATTATATAGTGCTTCTAATTATTTATTTGGTAGAGGTTTGGATTTAAAAAATAAATTAAATTATTTCAATTCATTAAATAACTTATCTTTAGAGATAAATCATTTAATTTCTAAAAAACAGAAAATATATTATACTAATTTCAATAATATCAAGTTAAATTTAAATTATTTAAATATTTATTTTAATCATTGGAATTATAATTTTTACTTAAATTATTTAGGTTCTCCTATAAATATATTTTCTAAAAATATTAAATATATAAAATTTAATCAAAGTTATTTAATACAGAAAATGCATATATTTTATGTCAATAAAAATCTTACAATGAACTTGTCTTTTTTAAATAATGATTTTTTTTATACTAAAAATTTTAATAATTTATATCAGTTTTTTCCTAAATTTAGTTTATTTTATTACAGTAATTTTTTAGGTCCTTTTCATCTTAATTTATATTTTCGATTAACAAAGTTTAAAAATATTAATTTTAGTCAATTTTATAATGAACATTTATATTTTAATTCAAAAATTAAATTCAATATTTTAAATTATGTGTATGGTTATTTAAATGGTTTTATATCTAATGGATTATTTTTTTATCATACAAAAAATTTATATCATCACAATAACTATTTACTTA
The DNA here is from genome assembly GCF_964059055.1 of Buchnera aphidicola (Neophyllaphis podocarpi). Classification (NCBI taxonomy): domain Bacteria; kingdom Pseudomonadati; phylum Pseudomonadota; class Gammaproteobacteria; order Enterobacterales; family Erwiniaceae; genus Buchnera; species Buchnera aphidicola. The sequence continues at coordinate 125,919 of NZ_OZ060386.1, forward strand.
CTAAAAATTTTCATATAATTCCATTATTCAATTTGAATGGTAAAATAATATTTTATAAAAATATTCCTTTTTATAAAAATGATAATCAGTATATAGAAATTTCAGGTACATATATTTATTTACCTTTAATTATTAAAAATTTTTTCAACTCTTATCATAATTTTTTTTTAAAACACAATGATAGTTTATTAAAAAATTTTAGTTTTTCAAACTTTAAAAGAATTATTTTTAATCATCAGTTTTTATCTATTTTGAATTATAAATTGTCTAATAATTATATTGATTTTTTATCTTTTTCTATTGGAAAATTGTATTATTTATCATTTTTAAACCAAAACATCAATTTATATCAAAATATATTTTTTAAATCAGTATTGTTTAGTAATATTAAAATTAAACTTTACAAATCTATTATATTGGAAAATGAGATAAATTATAATTTATTTTTAGATGAAGTTTTTCAGGATAATTTTTATTTAGATTATTTTTTTAGAAATAATAAATTTATAAAATTAAAATATAGATTTATAAATCAGGAATATGCAAAAATGCTTTTTATTTATAATAATAAAAATATTTTTTTTAAAAAAAGTTATAAAAAAAACTTTAATAATAAAGATATATCTTATTTTTGTTTTTTCTCTAACTGGAAAATTAATAACCATTTATTATTAAAGACTAAATCTAGTTATGATATTTTTAAATTTAAGTTTATTGATAATTTAATTAGTATTGAGTATAATTCTGATTTTTATATAATTAAATTGAATTTTATTAGACATATAACTAAATTATCAAAGCAAAATAATTTTAGATATGATAATAAATTATCTTTTAATGTAAATTTAGTAAAATTAAATAGAAATAATTTGTTAAATTTAATAAATTTTTTTAAAAATCAATTAAATATTTATACAATATTTAAATAATTGTTTGTAACATACATGTTAATCAAAATATTATTTTTTATAGTAATTTTATTTTTTTTCAATATAAATTTATTGTCTATTCAATTTAAAGATAGAGTTATTGCTATAGTTAATAATGAAGCTATATTACAAAGTGAATTAAATGAATCGATATATTATGCCAAAAAACATTTAATTTATTTAAATAAAAAACAATATAATAAAATACAATTAAGAAATATTGTTATTAAAAATTTAATTACCGAGCATATTATTTTACAAATATATCAAAAAATTAAATTAAATTTTTTATTTTATAAATTAAATTATTTGCTATATTTTATGAAACAAATTTATGATTTTAACAATGCAAAATTAAATAATTATATATTTTATAATAAAAATTTTTTAAAATGTTACATTTTATATAATGTATTAAATTATCAAATAATTAAAGATATAGAAATATCTAATCAAGATTTTTTAAATTTTGTAGATAAAAATTATAAAAATAATATTAAAGATATTGAAGTAAATTTTAAGTATATTTTAATACCTATTTCTAATAATATAACAAATCAAGAACTAGATTTAAAAATTAAATTAGCCAAAGATATAATATATAGTATTAACCATAAATTAAATTTTAGTATTAAATATTCAAAAATTAATAATATTAATTACTATATAAAAAATAATTCCAAAAAATGGGAATCAATAAAAAATATTCCTATACTTTTTTCGAGAGAATTTGATAACGTTAAATCCCAATTAGCTATAGGGCCAATTAAATCAGTTAATGAATTGTATATTTTGAAGATAGATGGTATTAGATTTTCTAAAAAAATATATTTTTTTAGTGAAATTAATGTAAATTATTTAAAACATAAATTATCTATTTTTAACAATAAAGATTATTTAAATATTTTAAATATAAGACATATTATATTAAAGAATAAAAAATATAGTTTTTTATATAATTTTACTGATCAAGATGAATTTTATAACATAAATAAAAAATATTTAACTGTTTATAATTTTAACTTATGTAATAGTTTTTTTAAAAACAAAATTATTAGATTAAATAAAAACGAATTAAGTTACCCTTTTAGATATAAAAACTATTTGTATTTAATTAATTTTTTAAATTTTAGACATGTAAATGTTAATAACTTTTTTTATTTACATAATAACTATAATTATTTATTAAATCAAAAATTTAATATACAATTAATTAAATGGTTGAACAAACAATATAAAAATTCTTATATTAAAATATTACTAAATGATTATGAATAATAAACGTATTATAATAACTTTAGGAGAACCAGCAGGTATAGGTCCTGATATTATTGTGATGTTATCCCAAAGATCTTGGCCTTTAGAATTAGTTGTATGTGCAGATCCTGCTTTGTTATTTTTTAAAGCAAAAAAATTAGGAATTAAATTAAATCTTATAGAATATAATTCAGAGTCCATACCTATTCCTCAAAAGAACAGCACTTTAAATATTATTCCAGTAAAAATGTTAGGTAAGTTTATTCCAGGTAAATTATGTGAATATAATAGTGAATATGTAATAAACACTATTAAAGAAGCTACTAATAGATGTATGAACAAAGAATTTTCCGCTCTTGTTACAGGTCCTGTTCACAAAGGTATTATTAATAAAGCAGGTATTAAATTTACAGGTCATACAGATTTTTTAGCAAAAATTACAAAATCATATAAAACTATTATGTTGATTGTTCATGATGATTTTAAGATTGCTTTTGCAACTAATCATATACCTATAAATAAAGTTTCTAAATATATTACTTATAGTTATTTATATAATACAATATTAATTATTAATAAAGATTTACAAAATAAATTTAATATTCTTAATCCTCGTATATTAGTTTGTGGTTTAAATCCTCATGCTGGAGAAGATGGTTACTTAGGTAATGAAGAATTAAAAGTAATTATTCCTGTTATAAAAAAATTATCAAGTGATGGTTTAAGAGTATTAGGTCCTATTTCTGCTGATTCAGTATTTCAATCAAAATATTTGAATAATGCAGATGTAATTCTTGTTATGTATCATGATCAAGGTTTACCTGTTGTTAAATATAATAATATAGGAAATTCTGTCAATGTAACACTTGGCTTACCTTTTATTAGAACTTCTGTAGATCATGGAACTGCATTGAATTTAATTAATAGTAATAATAATGAAATTAAAGTTAATAGTTTTGTTAAAGCTATTAATTTGGCTTTTGATATGAGCTGTAATATTATATGAATAAATTTAAATATAAATATCATAATATTAAAAAAAAATTAGGTCAGCATTTTATTAGAAATAGAATTATTATTAATCAAATTATTGATGTCATACAACCTAAATTAGAAGATCAAATGATAGAAATTGGTCCAGGTTTAGGATCATTAACAGAACCTCTTTGTAAAATATTAAAAAAATTAATAGTAATTGAAATTGATGATGATTTGTCTGATTATTTAAATAATGTTTATTATAAAAAAAAATTAATAATTTATATACAAGATGTTTTAGATTTTAATTTTTCTACAATTTTTACAAATAAATTAATTAGAATATTTGGAAACATTCCTTATAACATTTCTACAAATTTAATTTTTCATATACTTGATTTTATTGATATAATATATGATATACATTTTATGTTACAGAAAGAATTATTTGAACGTTTAGTAGCATTACCAGGTAGTAAAAAATACGGAATGCTAAGTGTAATATTTCAGTATTATTTTGATATTAAAGCTATGATATATGTTTCTGCTAAAGATTTTTTTCCTATTCCTAAAATAGATTCTGTTTTTACTAGGTTTATTCCTCATAAATCTCCGTTAATAAATGTTTCTTGTTTTAATACATTAAGAAAAGTTTTATTTTTATCATTTAATAATAGAAGAAAAATTTTGAAAAATAGTTTAAAATCAATATTTTCTGAAACAGAACTTTTAAAATTAGGTATATCTGCGACATTAAGGGCAGAAAATATCACTATTGCTCAATATTGTATTTTATCTAATTTTCTTTTCCATAAAAATAATTTTAAAATTTAATAATAATTAATTTTTTAGTGGTATTTTACTTTTTATTATTATAAAATATTTATAATAATTAAATTATTATATAATTTTTAAAAATATCTTTGTATGAGTACATATATAGTAGGAGATATTCATGGTTGTTACAAAGAATTAAGGTTATTATTAAATAAAGCTAATTTTAATTTTCAAAAAGATTACTTGTGGATTACTGGAGATTTAGTTTTTAAAGGACCTGATTCTTTAAAAGTATTAAAATATATTTATTCTTTTAAAAATAAAGTTAGAATAGTTTTAGGTAACCATGATATAAATTTAATATCTATGTATTTTAATATTTATAATAAAAATAATTGTACAAATGAGTTATTATATAATCTATTGAATTATTCGGATCATAGAATATTAATAGATTGGTTAAGGTTTCAACCTTTGTTACAGGTAGATCATAATTTGAAGATAGTTATGTCTCATGCTGGAATTTTTCCAAAATGGAGTTTAATTGACGTTCAATTTTATGCTAATGAAGTAGAAAAAATATTAAGAAGTAAACACTTTAAATATTTTCTTAAAAGACTTTGGGGTAATTTTCCTAATAAATGGAATATAAATCTTAAGGGAGTAAAAAGATTTAGATTTATTGTCAATTCTCTTACTAGAATGAGATATTGTTTTTCTAATTTTTATTTAGATATGCAATATAAATCATTTCCTTGTAATTTTAGTTCTTATTTAAAACCCTGGTTTGATTTTGATAGTAAGATAACCAAAAATAATTATATTATTTTTTTTGGTCACTGGTCATCTTTAAAAGGACATTGTACTCCTCCTAAAGTAATAGCATTAGATACAGGTTGCTGTTGGGGGGGATATTTAACAATGGTAAGAGTTGAAGATTTTACTTATTTTTATCAACCTAGAATATTATAAATAACTTATTTTTAATAAAAAATAGTTATATTCTTTCAATAATTTCAAAACTATAATCATAAATATTAATTTTATCTGCTTTATAATTTTCTATAAATGTTCTTTTCCATTTTTTTTTATTATAGTATGGAAAATATGTATCTCCTCCTAAAATTATTGTTTTTATATGTGTTAAATACATTTTTGTAACATATTTAATTGTTTTTTTATATATCTTACCACCACCTATAATCATAATTTCTTTTTCTTTATTATAAAATTTATTATTTTGAGCTTTTTTTATAGCTTTATGTATAGAATTTGTAAAAAATATGTTTTTTTTATTTTCTTTTTTTGTATTACTTATAACTATATTAAATCTTTTTTCTAATGGTTTTTCATTTATAGACTTCCATGTGTTATATCCCATAATTATATTTTTATAAATTGTATGTTTTTTAAACCATTTTAAATCACCTGGAATATTCCAGGGTAATTTGTTTTTAATTCCTAAGGTTAATTTTTTATCTATTGCAGCAATAATACTTAACATTATATTTTTATCTTTTTGTGAATTTCTTGTATAGCATAAATTTTATTAGATTTTATATATTTTAAAGCTTTAATAGTAGCAAATGCTCCATTTAATGTTGTATCATAATGTACTTTATATTTTAAAGCAGAACTACAAATTAATTTTGAATTTTTAATTTCTTGATTATTAGATATTGTATGTAAAATATATACATATTCTCCATTTTTTAATAAATCATGAATATTAGGTCTTCCTTCATCTATTTCATTAATAACTCTTGTTTTTATTCCTGATTTTTTTAAAATTAAAGCTGTATCTAATGTTGCATCTATTTTAAAACCTAATTTTTTTATTTTTATAGCTAATTTAGAAATTTGTTTTTGATCATTTTTTTGTACTGATAATAATACTCTTCCTGATGTTTTAATTTTTATTTGAGAACCCAATATTGTTTTTGCAAAAGCTTCTGAAAAAGTTTTTCCTATACCCATTACTTCACCTGTTGATCTCATTTCTGGTCCTAATATTGGATCTACTCCATGAAATTTATTGAATGGTAATACTACTTCTTTTACAGAATAATAATTCAAATTAATTTCATTATTCAAATTTTGTTTTTTTAATGTTGTTCCAATCATGACTCTTGCTGCTACTTTTGCTAAAGAAATTCCTGTAGCTTTTGATACAAAAGGTATAGTACGTGCTGCTCTTGGATTTACTTCTATTAAGTAAATTTCTTTATTTTTAATTGCAAATTGTGCATTCATTAATCCTTTAACAGATAATCTTAATGCTATTTTTTTTACTTGTTTTTTAATCTTTGTTTGTATGTTATCATTTAAAGAGTAAGCTGGTAATGAGCATGCTGAATCTCCAGAATGTATTCCTGCTGGTTCAATATGCTGCATAATTCCTCCAATTAAAACTTGTTTACCATCAGAAATTGCATCCACGTCTACTTCTATTGCTTTATCTAAAAACTTATCTAAAAATATTTGTTTTTTACTTAATGAATTTGTAAAATTTTTAAAATAATCTATTAGATCTTTATTATTATAAGCAATTTTCATCTCTCTACCACCTAAAACATAAGATGGTCTTATCATTATAGGATATTTTATTTTTTCTGCTATTTTTAATGCTTGTTTTATATTTTCTACTGTAGCATTATCTGGTTGTTTTAATTTTAGTTCTTTTACTATTTTTTGAAAACTATCACGATTTTCTGCAAGATCTATAGAATCTGGACTTGTTCCTATTATAGGAACTCCTTCTTTTTTAAGACTTTTAGCTAATTTTAAAGGAGTTTGTCCTCCATATTGAACAATAACGCCTGTTGGTTTTTCTATTCTAACTATTTCTAATATGTCTTCTAATGTTACAGGTTCAAAATATAAACGATCAGAAATATCATAATCTGTTGATACTGTTTCGGGATTACAATTGATAATTATTGTTTCAAAACCATCTTTTTTTAATGCTATTGCTGCATGAACACAACAATAATCAAATTCTATCCCTTGTCCTATTCTATTAGGACCTCCTCCCAAAATTATTATTTTTTTCTTGTTATTATTTGGTTTAGACTCACACTCTTCTTCCCAAGAAGAGTACATATATGCTGTATTAGTACTAAATTCTGCAGCACATGTATCAACTCTTTTATATACTGGGTGTAATTTATAATTATATCTAATTTTTCTGATTTCTTTTTCTGTTTTTTGTGTTAATTCAGCTATTCTTGCATCAGAAAAACCCATTTTTTTTATTTTTAGTAGAAATTTATATTCTATTTTATTTTTTCCTAAATTAATTATTTCTTCTTCTATTTTTATAATTTTTTTAATTTGAGTTAAAAACCATTTATCAATACATGTTAATGAAAATATATTATCCATGCATAATCCAAATCTAAATGCTTCTGCTATATACCATAAACGATCATAACCAGCAGATTTTAACTCATGTTTAATTTTTTTTATTGCTTCTTTATAACTTAAATTTTTAATTTTAGGATTAAATCCTGAAGATCCTATTTCTAATCCTCTTATAGCTTTTTGTATTGCTTCAGGAAAAGTTCTTCCTATAGACATTACTTCTCCTACAGATTTCATTTGTGTTGTCAATCTATCATTGCATCCTATAAATTTTTCAAAATTAAATCTTGGAATTTTTACTACTATATAATCAATAGTTGGTTCAAATGATGCTGTTATTTTATTATTTGTGATATCATTTGTTAGTTCATCCAAAGTATATCCTACTGCTAATTTTGCAGCTATTTTAGCTATAGGAAATCCTGTTGCTTTAGAAGCTAACGCAGATGATCTAGAAACTCTAGGATTCATTTCAATTACAATAATTCTTCCATTTACGGGGTTAATTGCAAATTGTACGTTTGATCCTCCAGTTTCTACTCCAATTTCTTTTATTACTTTCATAGAAGCTGATCTCATTATCTGATATTCTTTATCAGTTAATGTTTGAGATGGAGCTACTGTTATAGAATCTCCTGTATGTATTCCCATAGGATCTATATTTTCAATAGAACAAATTACTATGCAGTTATCATTTTTATCTCTTACTAATTCCATTTCATATTCTTTCCAGCCAATTAAAGACTCATCTATTAAAAGTTCTTTATTTGGAGATAAGTCTAATCCTTGTTCGCAAATTTCTTTAAATTCTTCATAATTATATGCTATACCTCCGCCGCTACCTCCCATTGTAAATGAAGGTCTTATAATACAAGGAAAACCTATTGATTTTGCTATTTTAATTGATTTTTGCATATTGTTAGCAATGCCACATTTTGCAGTTTCTAAACCAATTTTTTTCATTGATTTTTCAAATAATTTTCTATTTTCTGCTTTATTAATAGCATCAATTGTTGCTCCTATCATTTTAACTTTATATTTTTTTAAAATTCCTTTGTTTTCTAATTCAAGAGCGCAATTTAAAGCTATTTGTCCTCCCATAGTTGGAAGTAAAGCATCCGGTTTTTCTTTTTTTATAATATTTGATATTATTTCGAATGTGATTGGTTCTATATAAGTTACATCCGCCATATCTGGATCGGTCATAATAGTTGCAGGATTAGAATTTACAAGTATTATTTTATATCCCTCATTTTTTAAAGCTTTGCATGCTTGAGCTCCGGAATAATCAAATTCGCATGCTTGCCCTATAATTATTGGTCCTGCACCAATAATTAAAATTGATTTTATATCATTACGTTTTGGCATCTATTTCTCAAATTTTAGTTTTTTATTTATGTTTTTAGTTTTATAATTTTTCATTAATTTAATAAAATAATCAAATAAAAATATTGCGTCATTTGGTCCGGGGCTAGCTTCAGGATGACCTTGAAATCCAAATGCTGGTTTATCTTTTCTGTGTATTCCTTGTATACTTCCATCAAATAATGATTTATGTGTTATTTCTATATTTTTTGGTATATTTATGTCTTCTACAGTAAAACTATGATTTTGTGATGTAATTATCACTTTATTATTTTTTACATCAATTACTGGATGATTTCCTCCATGATGACCAAATTTCATTTTTTTAGTTTTAGCTCCACTAGCTAAAGCTAATAATTGATGTCCTAAACATATTCCAAAAATAGGTATTTCATATTCTAGTAATTTTTTAATTGTATTGATTATATAAGTGCATGGTTTAGGATCCCCAGGTCCGTTAGATAAAAAAATACCATCAGGAATTAAATTTATTATTTTTTCAGCTGAAGTTTTAGCTGGTGTAATTATTAAATTACAGCCTTTTTTCTCTAAAATTTTTAAAATATTTTTTTTTATTCCATAATCACATACTATAACTTTAAAATTTTCTTTTTTATTTAATTCTATATTTTTATTCCATTGATATATTTTGTTAGTAGTTACTTCTTTAACTAAATCTTTACCTTTTATTCCTTTAAAATTTTTAGCTTTTTCGTATGCTAATATTGTTTCAGGTTTATCACCTGCTATAATACAACCATTTTTTGTGCCTTTATCTCTCAATAATCTAGTCAATTTTCTTGTATCTATATCTGAAATTGCTAAAATTTTATTTGCTATTAAATAATCTTTTAAATTCCGAGTACTCCTATAATTACTATCAATATTTGACATATTTCTTATTATTAATCCTCTTGCATATATTTTATTAGATTCTACATCTTCTTCGTTTGTTCCTACATTACCTATGTGAGGATAAGTCAATGTTATAATTTGATGAGAATATGAAGGATCTGTAATAATTTCTTGATAACCTGTCATAGAAGTATTAAAAACAACTTCGCCTACAGTCCATCCTTCTATTCCAACAGATTTACCATAAAATAAAGTTCCGTCTTCTAGAACTAATACAGCGGATGTACTCATAGATTCTCCAAATGAACATTATTTCATTATATTTTTTGTTTTTAATTTATTGATTTTAACTTTGTAAATAAATTTTTATATTTAAAAATTTTGTATTATTTTATTATGATTTAATCATGTCATTCATGTTAAATAATCCTTTTTGTTTTTTTAATAACCATATAGCTGCTTCTATTGCTCCTTTTGCAAAAATATTTCTGTTATGAGCTTTATGTATAATTTCAATCGTCTCATTATTATCAATAAACATAATTTTATGTTCTCCTATAATATTTCCTGCTCTTATAGAATAACATTTAACTTTATTTTTTTTATGTTTTAAATTTTTTGATATTATTTCTTCCATGGATAGAGCTGTACCTGAAGGTGAATCAATTTTACTTTTATGATGAGATTCTATAATTTGTATATCTATATTAGGATTAGAATTTTTTGAAACTTGTTTTAATAAATTCATAACAATATTTATTCCAATACTAAAATTAGAAGCGTAAAATATTCCTATTTCTTTTGAATATTTTTTTATTGTTTTTTTTTCTTCTAATTTTAGTCCTGTTGTTCCTATTACTATTTTTTTATTGTATTTTTTACATAATTTTAAATGATTCATAGTACATTCAGGAGTACTAAACTCTATTAAAACGTCAAAATTATTTATTTCTTTTTCTATTGAATCAGTTACATTGATTTCTGTGTTTTTAGCATTATCAATTTTATTGATATCAATTTTTGTATCTTTAGATTTTTTTTTAACTATAGCTGTGCTTAGTATTATGTCATTTCTATTTATTATTTCTTTTGAAATTATTTTACCCATTTTTCCTAATGCTCCAGATACTGCAATTCTAATATTTTTTTTACTCATATAATTAATCCTTTTAATATCATATTAAATTGTTAAATTTACTAAATCTATTTTTTTTGGAATTTTAAATGAAATTTCTTCTTTTTTTCCATATATTTCTTTAATATCTTTAATTCCGAAAGTGAGTAATTTTTTAATAACTTGATTTACTAAAATTTCTGGAGTAGATGCTCCTGATGTTATTCCTATTTTTTTTATATTTTTAAACCATGATTTTTTTACATCTTTTTCATTATCAACTAATTTTACATTATTACCTAAATTATGTACTATCTCAGCAAGTCTATTTGCATTAGAGGAATTTCTTGATCCTATAACTATTACTATATCTGTTTTTTTTGATAAAATTTTTACAGCTTTTTGTCTGTTAGTTGTTGCATAACATATATCGTTTTTATTAGAGTTTTTTATTTCTGGGTATTTTTTTTTTAGTTTTTTAACTATATAATTTGTATTTTCTACTGATAACGTTGTTTGTGTAACAAATTTTAAATTTTGTTCATTTTTTACTTTTAATTTTTTTATATCTTTTGTTGTTTGTATCAAATAAATTCCAGCATTATTATTTGTGTATTGTCCCATAGTTCCTATAACTTCTGGATGTCCACTATGTCCTATTAATATGACTTCTTTTCCTTTTTTACTTGCCTGAATTACTTTAGAGTGAATTTTTAAGACTAGAGGACACGTTGCATCAAATATCTTTAGATTTTTTATTTTTGCTTCTTTTTTGTCTTTTTTTGAAACTCCATGAGCTGAAAATATTATTATTTCTCCTTGCGGTACATTTGATATTTTTTCTACAAAGATTACTCCTTTCTGTTTTAGTTTATTTACTATAAATTTATTATGTACAATTTCATGTTTAATATATATTTTTTTTTTGTATTTATTAATTAATTTATTAACTATATCAATTGCTCTTATTACTCCTGCACATAACCCTCTAGGATTAGCTAATATTATTTGCATAGTTATTTAAATTCTCTTTCTTTTTTTAAAAGCAAATTAATAATTTTTATTATAGTACCCGTAAAAATAAATAAATCTGCTAAATTAAATATAGGAATATGTAACTGATATATGTGCAAATCTATAAAATCAATTATAAATCCATGAATTATTCTATCTAATATATTTCCTATAATTCCTCCAACAATTATTGAAAAACATATATCAAAAATAAAAATTATTTTAATTGTTTTAATAAATATTATTAAATAAAATACCAAAAAAAATATATAATAAAAATTATTTTTATAATTTAATAATCCTAAAGATATTCCATAATTATGTAAATATTTTATATTAATAAACTTATTAATATAAAATATTTGATTTTGGTGAAAATTATTGAATATAATGTTTTTAACTATATAATCTATAGTAGAAATACTTACTATAATTAATATATAATATATATTTTTATATAAACTGACGATTTTCACCTTTACCTTTTATATTATCTATACATCTATTGCATACATTAATATACTCTTGGTTTTTATTGTTTTGTTTTATATAATGCCAACATCTCTTACATTTAAAACCATTAATTTTTGATAGTACAACTTTAATTTCATTTATATTTTTATTTTTTTCTTCATGTTTTGTAGAATATTTTTCTATTTTTACATCAGATGTTAATAAAAAAAATTTAATTTCTGTTTTTATTTCATTTAATACTTTTTGTATATTTTTGTCTGTATATAGTATTATTTCTGATTCTAAAGAGTTTTTAATTACTTTTTTTAATTTAGCTTTTTCTATTATTTTATTAACCTCTTGTCTAACAGACATTAGTTTATCCCAATATTCATTATTAAATACTTCTTTTTTATTTAATTTGAAAAGACCTTTAAACCATTCTTCTGCTAACATATAGTTTTTATCTTTTCCTGGTATAAAATTCCATATTTCTTCAGCTGTAAAAGATAGTATTGGAGCTATCCATCTTACTAGAGATTGAATAATATAATATAAAGTTGTTTGACAGCTTTTTCTGCCTATGCTATTTTTTTGTAGTGTGTATTGTCTATCTTTAATAATATCAAGATATATTGAACCCATATCTATGCTACAAAATTTTATTATATATTTAATAACTTTATTAAAATTATATTCTGAATATGATTTAATTATTTTTTTTTGAACATAATATGTTTTATCAATGATCCATTTATCGAATTTTACCATATTATCTGGCAATATAATATCTTTATCTGGATTAAAATCATATAGATTAGCTAGTATAAATCTAGAAGTATTTCTAATTCTTCTGTAGTTATCTTCTATTCTTTTGATTATTTCATTAGATATTGTCATTTCAGTTGTATAATTATTTGATGCAACCCATAGTCTTAAAATATCTGCACCTGAATTACTTATTATATCTTCTGGATTAATAGTATTTCCCTCTGATTTAGACATTTTTCTTCCTTTTTTATCTACTACAAATCCATGTCCTATTACTTTTTTATATGGGGGATTGTTATATATTGCTGTTGAGATCATTAATGAAGACATAAACCATCCCCTGTACTGATCTAATCCTTCTATATATATATCACTAATATATTTATTATTGTTTTTTTTAGTTAAATGATTTATTGATCCTGAATCAAACCATACATCTAGTACATCTTTAATTTTAATATAATTTTTATATTTTTTACCTAGTAATTTTTTTATATCTATGTTCCACCATGCTGAAATTCCTTCTTTTTCAACATTATTAGCTACTTTTTCCATAATTTTTATAGTTTCAGGGTGTAATATTCCTGTATCTTTATGAATAAATAATGGCATAGGAACTCCCCATGTTCTTTGTCTAGAAATACACCAATCTGGACGATTATTAATCATAAATTCCATTCTTTCTTTTCCCCATGAAGGCATCCATTTAACATTTTTTATTCCTTGTAGTGATTTTTTTCTTAATTCTTTTTTTTCCATACTAATAAACCACTGCGTTGTAGATCTAAAAATAGTAGGTATTTTATGTCTCCAGCAATGAGGATAACTATGTATAATTTTATTATTACTTAGTAATTTTTTCTTTTCATTTATTAATTGAATAATAATTTTGTCAGCTTTTAGTACATTTATTTTATTTAGTAAACAATTGGTTTTATTTGTATAATTACCTTCATTATCTACTATATTTATTGGTTTTATCTTATATTTTTTACTAATGATATAATCTTCTAAACCATGATCTGGTGCGGTGTGTACAGCACCTGATCCTGAATTTATGTTTACATGATTACCAAGAATTACAGGTATTTCTCTTTTTATAAATGGGTGTAAAAGTATTATATGTTCTAAATTACTTCCTTTTATGTTATCTATTATTTTCCAATTATTTATATTAATTCTTTTTATAGTTTTTTTTAATAAATCTTCCGCAATTATTAAAATTTTATCTTCATATTTGATTAAAATATAATTCAATTGTGGATTTAATGCGACAGCCTGACTAGCTGGTAATGTCCATGGTGTGGTTGTCCATACTATAATATAAATATTTTTTTCTATATTTTTTTTATTTATAATTTTTTCAATATTTTGATTATTTTTTAATTTAAACAATACATCAATTGCATAAGATTTTTTATCACAGTATTCTACTTCAGCTTCAGCTAGTGATGAATTACATTCAACACACCAATTTACCGGTCTATATCCTTTTTGTAAATGTCCATTTTTAATAATTTTTGAAAGTGATCTTATTATATTTGCTTCTGTTTTAAAATCCATTGTTAAATATGATTTATTCCATTCAGCTAATACACCTAATCTTATAAATTCTTTTTTTTGAGATTCTACTTGTTCTTTAGCATATTTTCTGCATTCTTTAATAAATTCTATTTTTGAAATTTTAACTTTATTTTTTTTTATTTTTTTTTCTACTTTATGTTCTACTGGTAATCCATGACAATCCCAGCATGGTATAAATGGAGCATCGAAACCAGACATTCCTTTAGATTTTATTATTATATCTTTTAAAATTTTATTTACTGCATGACCTATATGTATTCTACCGTTTGCATATGGAGGACCATCTTGTAAGAAAAATTTTTTCTTTCCTTTTTTTATATTTCTAATTTTTTCATATAAATTCTCTTTTTTCCATTGTTTTAAAATTAATTTTTCTTTTTTAATTAATTGAGCTTTCATAGAAAATTCAGTTTTAGGTAAATTAAGTGTATTCTTGTAGTTTTTTTCCATATTTATTATTTCTTATTTTTTTGTGTTTTTTGAAAAATATAGTTTAGCTATTTCAATATCTTTGCTAATTTGTTTTTTTAGATTTTTTATAGAATCGAAGCTTTTTTCTGATCTTATTTTTTGATAAAATATTACTTTTATATATTTTCCATATACATCATGTGTTGTATTTATAAAATGTACCTCTAATGTATAATTTTTGTTTTTAAATGTAGGTTTTCTTCCAATATTTGCTACGCCATTAATTTTTAAATTATTTAAAATTTTAACTTTTACTATAAATACTCCTTCAATTGGAAAAATATTTTGTTTAAATTCGATATTAGCAGTAGGAAATCCTATTTTTCTTCCTATTTTATTACCCTGTATTACTTTACCAGATAAATAAAAATTATAACCTAATAATTTTTTTGCTAATTTAAAATTATTTTCTTTTAGTGCTTTTCTGATAATAGTACTACTAACTTTTAGTCCTTGTATATAATAATTTTTAATAATTATGATATTAAAATTATATATTTCTCCATATTTTTTTAATGTTAAATAATTACCTTGAGCTTTATATCCAAAACGAAAATCTTTTCCAATATATATATACTTGATATTAAATTTTTTTACTAATATTTTTGTTATAAATTTTTCTGGTTTTATTTTTGAAAAATTTTTATCGAATTTTATACATAAAACTTTATCTACTTTTAATTTATATAAGTGATTTATTTTGTTTTTTTTAGAATTTATTCTAATTATAGATTTTTCTTTCATAAAAAATTCTATAGGATGAGGTTCAAAAATTATTATTATTAACGAATAGTTATTTTGTATTTTTTTTTTATACGCTTCTAAAATTAATTTTTGGTGACCTAAATGTACCCCATCAAAATTACCAATTATTATTATTGATTTTTTTGTTTCTTTTTTTATATCTTTAAAATTTTGTATAATTTTCATATATTTTAAAAAAATTTATTTAAACCATATAGTTTTATATAATTAATTAATATATATTGCAATTCTACAGTTTTAGTTTCTATTAAAATATATAGGAGATAATAATTGGCTAATATTAAATCTGCAAAAAAATATGCAATAATATCTAAGAAAAGAAGAGAAAGTAATATTAGTAAAAAATCTATGATTAAAACATTTATTAAAAAAGTACATAAAGCTATTTTGATTAAAAATAAAAAAGATGCTTTATTATTTTTTAATCAATTACAGGCTATTTTGGATCGTTATGCTTCGAGAGGGATTATACACCGAAATAAAGCTTCTAGAAATAAATCAAAGTTAATGGTTTGTATTAATAAATTATAATTATATACACTTAATTATTTTTTAATTGATCTATTTTGTTATTTAGTATATTTGCATTAAATTTTTTATTGCTTCCTATTTTATAGGAAGCAATAAAATATTTATTTTATCTATTTTGTTAAGTCATCAAAAAATTTTTTTACTCCATCAAAAAATCTTTTAGATTTTGGACTATTTTTGTTTCCTTTTAATCCATTAAAACTATTTCCAAGTTCTTTCATAATATTTTTTTGTTTTATATTCAAGTTTACTGGAGTTTCTACTATTACTTTACATAATAAATCACCATAAGTTCCACGTCTAATTGATTTTACTCCTTTATTTCTAATTCTAAATAATTTTCCTGTTTGTGTTTCTTTTGGTATTTTTAGTTTTATTTTATTATCTAATGTAGGTACTTCTACTTCTCCTCCCAGAGCAGCCATTGCAAAATTTATTGGAATTTCACAAAACAAATTGTTTTTTTCTCTTTGAAAAATTGGGTGTTGTTTAACTTGAATTTGAATATATAAATCTCCTTTAGGAGCACCATATTCACCAGCCTCACCTTCATTAACTAAACGTATTTTATCACCCGTATCTATTCCTGGAGGAATTTTTATTGATAAAGTTTTATATTTTTCTTTTCTTCCATGTCCATTACATGAAATACATGGTTCTTTTATAAAAGATCCTTTACCATTACATGAAGGACATGATTGTTGTACTGTAAAAAAACCTTTTCTTAAATGAATTTGTCCATTACCATTACATGTACTACATTTTTGTATTTTAGTTCCTGGTTTTAGTCCTTTTCCTAAACATGTATCACATGTTTGTAAAATAGGTATTCTTATTTTCTTATTTACTCCTTTGACAGCTTCTTCTAGCGTTAATTCAATATTATATTTTAAATCAGATCCTTGTGATGCTTGTTTTTTACTATTATTTCCAAAAATATCACCAAAAACATCACCAAAAATATCACTAAAATCTGCTGTGCTAGTAAAAGTACTACTAAATCCTCCATTATTCATATTACCTTGTTCAAAAGCAGAGTGTCCATATTGGTCATATGCTTCTCTTTTTTGATGATTACTTAATATTTCGTAAGCTTCTTTTATTTCTTTAAATTTTAATTCAGCATTTTTATCTCCCTGATTTCTATCTGGATGATATTTCATTGCTAAACGTTTATATGCTTTTTTTATTTCACGTTCTTTAGCTGATTTTGAAATTCCTAAAATGTTGTAATAATCTTTTTTTGTCATACTTACTTTCCTGCTATTTACATAAATACACGGGCCTGGATTTTACATCCACGCCCGTTTTTAATTTTAATTTTTATAATAATTTGTATATAATTTTAAAAATATGATTTTTATATTTTTATACAATATTTTTTCTATTTTATTTTTTAGGATCTTTAACTTCTTCAAATTCAGCATCTACAACATCATCTTCTTTTTTAATAGATGAATTATTTTCTGATTTACTTTTATTTTCTGTTTCTTGTTTCGAGTTTTGATTATTTATATTAACTAATTTAGCAGATTCTTTTAATAATGTTTGTATATTATTTTCAATATCTGTTTTGTTTTCTCCTTTCAAAGAATTTTCTAAATTATTTATAGCTATTTCAATTTTTTCTTTTTCAGTATCTGATATTTTAGATATATTTTCTTTTATATTTTTTTTAGTGCTATGTATTATTTGGTCAGCTTGATTACGTATTTTAATTAATTCCTCAAATTTTTTATCTGATTCTATGTTAGCTTCTGCTTCACTAACCATTTTTTTTATTTCTTCTTCAGTTAATCCAGAAGTTGCTTTGATTGTAATTTTTTGTTCTTTTCCTGTATTTTTGTCTTTAGCAGACACATGTAAAATTCCATCTGCATCTATATCAAATGTTACTTCTATTTGAGGTATACCTCTAGGTGCTGGTTGAATTCCATCTAAATTAAATTGTCCTAATGATTTATTATCTAATGCTCTTTTTCTTTCACCTTGCAATACATGTATTGTTACAGCAGATTGATTATCTTCAGCTGTAGAAAATACTTGACTATGTTTTGTAGGAATAGTTGTATTTTTCCCTATTAGAGAAGTCATAACTCCTCCCATTGTTTCTATTCCTAATGACAAAGGTGTTACATCAAGTAGAAGTACATCTTTTACTTCTCCTGATAACACTCCTCCTTGAACTGCAGCACCAACTGCAACAGCTTCATCTGGATTTACATCTTTTCTTGGTTCTTTTCCAAAAAATTCAGCTACTTTTGATTGTACTAGAGGCATTCTTGTTTGTCCGCCTACAAGTATTATGTCATTAATATCTTTTACTGATAGGTTTGCATCTTTTAATGCTGTCTTTAATGGCTCAATTGATCTAATTATTAAATCTTCTACCAAAGATTCTAGTTTAGAACGTGTTACCTTTATATTTAAATGTTTTGGTCCTGTTGCATCAGCTGTTATATAAGGTAGATTTACATCTGTTTGTTTAGCAGATGATAGTTCTATTTTTGCTTTTTCGGCTGATTCTTTTAAACGTTGCATTGCTAATGGATCATTTATTAAATTTACTCCTTGTTCTTTTTTAAATTCTGATACTAAATATTTAATTAATCTACTATCAAAATCTTCGCCTCCTAAGTGAGTATCACCATTTGTAGATAAAACTTCGAAAGTTTTTTCTTTATCAACTTCATCTATTTCAATAATTGATATATCAAAAGTTCCTCCACCTAAATCATATACTGCGATTGTGCGATTGCCTTCTCCTTTATCTAAACCATAAGCTAAAGCTGCTGCAGTTGGTTCATTTATTATGCGTTTTATTTCCATTCCTGCTATTTTTCCTGCGTCCTTTGTAGCTTGTCTTTGTGTATCATTAAAATAAGCAGGAACAGTTATAACAGCTGCAGTTACTTTTTCTCCTAAATAATCTTCAGCAGTTTTTTTCATTTTTTTTAAAACTTCTGCTGATATTTGAGGTGGAGCTATTTTTTGTTTTTTTATTTTTATCCAAGCATCTCCGTTATTAGATTTTATAATTTTGTAAGGCATGATTTTTATATCACGCTGAACTTCTTCTTCTTCAAATTTTCTTCCTATTAATCTTTTAATAGCAAATAGTGTGTTTTTGGGATTAGTAACTGCTTGACGTTTTGCTGGTTGTCCTACTAAAATTTCTTCTTCTTGAGTATATGCAATAACTGAGGGTGTTGTTCGATCTCCTTCAGAATTTTCTAATACTCGTGCTTTATTGCCGTCCATAATAGCAACACAAGAGTTTGTTGTTCCCAAGTCAATACCAATAATTTTACCCATTATTTAATTTCTCCTCTAAAATTTTTGATTAATTGGGTTTTTAACTTTTATGCGCCCATTTTTTTGGCTTTTAATTAACTGAATATATTTCATATAGTATAGTTATTATTTTTAATTTTTATTATTTAAATAAGACTTAATACCCATTAAATGGGGTCTTTTTGTATTTGATCAAGGGTTTAGACCAAAAAAAATATATTTGTTATTACTTTTATATATTGTTATTTTTTATTTTATATTGCTATTATATAAATTATGCTATAATTTAAATTAAATTAAAAATAAATAAATAACAATGTATATTATAAATACAGATGAACTGTTAAATTTTTTTATATTTTTTTTATTTTCTCTTAGTTTTTGTTTTTTAATGTTGCTAGCAGGTTATTTTTTAGGAGGAAAATCTTATTCCAGATATAAAAATGTTCCGTTTGAATCTGGAATTTCTTCATTTGGTAGTAGTAAAATTCGTTTTGCTGTTAAATTTTATTTAATTGCAATGTTTTTTATAATTTTTGATATAGAAACTATGTATTTATATGTTTGGGCAGTATCTGTAAAAGAAATTGGTATTTTTGGATTTTTTGAGGTTTGTTTTTTTGTCTTTGTTATTTTAATTAGCTTACTATATCTAGTAAAAAATCAAGCACTCAATTGGACTCCTACTTCCAATAGTGAATCATTAACTGAATAATAAACATAATTAATAGATATTATATGAAATATACTTTAACTCCAATAAAAAAAAAATATATATCAGGTAAAACTAGTAGTAAAAGTAGTAATAATAGTGAAAAAAATTTTGTTAAAACAGAATCAGCTAAAAATGTGTATTTTGGCAGCTTAAAAAAAGCTATAAATAGTATAGTTAATTGGGGTAGAAAAAACTCTTTATGGCCTTATAATTTTGGTTTATCTTGTTGTTATGTTGAAATGGTAACCGCTTTTACTTCTTTTCATGATGTATCTAGATTTGGGTCTGAAGTATTAAGGGCATCGCCTAGACAAGCAGATTTTATGGTTATTGCAGGTACTCCTTTTATCAAAATGGCTCCTGTAATCAAGCGTTTATATGATCAAATGCTAGAACCTAAATGGGTCATTTCTATGGGTGCTTGTGCTAATTCAGGAGGAATGTATGATATATATTCAGTTGTGCAGGGTGTAGATAAATTTTTACCGGTAGATGTATATATTCCAGGATGTCCTCCTCGTCCTGAATCTTATTTACAAGCTCTTATGTTATTACAAAAATCTATATCACATGAAAAAAGACCTTTATCTTGGTTATTAGATAATAATGTCTATAAAAAAAATATAACATCTGAAAGAAAAATAAGACATAAAAATAGAATTAAAGTAAAATATCTGCGTAATCAAGATAAAGTATAATTATTTTTTATCTTATATAATTCATATTATTTTAATTAATTTAATAATAATCTAATTTTTTGTAAAATAAAACTACTATGAAATTTGACTCTCAAGATTTAAATAGTGAGGAATTAGATAATTCCATATTATATGATTTGTTTGATAAATTTAGTAAAAATAGTTTTACAGTTCAAAATTCTATTGTTGGTTTTCCTATAGTTTGGATTAGCCTTCATAATTTACAAAATATTATAAAATTTTTGTGTAACATTATAGAAAAACCATATAATATGCTTTTTGATTTACATGGAGTTGATGAACGTTTACGTGTTTATCGTGATAACCTACCTCCGGCTGATTTTTCAGTTTTTTATCATCTTATTTCCTTAGAACGCAACACTGATATTTTAATTAAAGTTCCTTTGTTAGAAAAAAATTTAAAAATATCTTCTATATCTAATATTTTTCCTAATGCTAATTGGTATGAAAGAGAAACTTGGGAGATGTTTGGAATAATTTTTTTAAATCATCCTAATTTAACTAGAATTATTATGCCTAAAACATGGGTAGGTTATCCTTTACGTAAAGATTATCCTGCTCGTGCAACAGATTCAAATTTATTTACTCTAACAAAAAAACAAGAAGATTCTGATATGGAATCTTTAACTTTTAAACCTGAAGATTGGGGTATGAACATTCAGAATAAATATTCTGATTATATGTTTTTAAATTTAGGTCCAAATCATCCTTCTTCTCATGGTGCTTTTCGTATTATATTACAATTAGATGGTGAAGAGATAATAGATTGTGTTCCAGACATAGGTTACCATCACAGAGGTGCTGAAAAAATGGCTGAACGTCAGTCATGGCATAGTTTTATTCCTTATACAGATCGTATAGAATATCTTGGTGGATGTGTTAATGAAATGCCTTATATATTAGCAATTGAAAAATTAGCTAATATTAAAGTTTCTGATAGAGTTAAAGTTATAAGAGTAATGATGTCAGAATTGTTTCGTATTAATAGTCATTTACTATACATTTCAACATTTATTCAAGATGTAGGAGCTATGACACCTGTTTTTTTAGCATTTACAGATCGCCAAAAAATTTATGATGTTATAGAGTCTATCACTGGAGCAAGAATGCATCCTGCTTGGTTTAGAATTGGAGGACTAGCTAGTGATTTACCCATAGGTTGGGATATTTTACTACAAGAATTAATTGATTGGATTCCTAAGCGTTTAAATAAGTATATACAGACTTCTTTGAAGAATACCATATTAATTAATAGATCTAAGGGAGTAGCAGCATATTCTAAAAAGGAAGCTATATCTTGGGGTGTAACTGGTTCTGGTTTAAGAGCTACTGGTGTAAATTTTGATGTTCGTAAAATTAGGCCTTATTCTGGATATGAAAACTTTGATTTTGAAGTACCTATAGGATATGGAATAAGCGATTGTTATTCTAGAGTTATGCTCAAAGTTGAAGAAATTTATCAAAGTTTATCTATATTAAAACAATGTTTACTTAATATGCCCTCTGGTCCATTTAAATCAGATCATCCTTTAACTACACCGCCTCCTAAAGATTATACTTTACAAAATATAGAAACAATGATTCATCATTTTTTACAAGTATCATGGGGGCCTATATTACCAGTAAATGAAAGTTTTCAAATGATAGAAGCTACTAAAGGTGTTAATAGTTACTATTTATTCAGTGATGGTAATACTTATAGTTATCGTACTCGTATTCGTACTCCTAGTTTTCCTCATTTACAACAAATTCCTTCAGTAATCAGAGGAAGTTTGTTGTCTGATCTTATTGTATATCTTGGCAGTATTGATTTTGTTATGTCTGATGTGGATCGATAAATAATGAACAAAAAAAATTTTTTTAATTTGGATTTAAGTATTTCACCTAAAAAATTCAAATTAAGTAACTCAGAAATTAAATTAATAGAAGAGAAAAAGTGTCATTATGAAACTTCTTTATCTGTATCTATAGAAGCATTAAAAATTGTTCAAGAAAAACGTGGGTGGGTCAGTGATGATGCTATTATTGCTATAGCTAATATATTAAATATATCACCATCTGAAGTTGAAAGTGTAGCAACTTTTTATAGTCAGATTTTTCGCCAGCAAGTTGGTCGTCATATTATACGTTATTGTGATAGTGTAGTGTGTTATATAAATAATTTTGAAGAAGTAAAAAAAACTTTAGAGACTGAATTATCTATATCCTCAGGAGAAACAACTAAAGATTTTCGCTTTACTTTGTTACCTATATGTTGTTTAGGAAATTGTGATAAAGGACCTGTTATTATGATAGATAATAACATTCATTCATGTGTAACTCCATCTTGTATTACTAAAATATTAGAGTATTATCGATGAAAAATATTATTAAAACTGATGAAACACATCCTTTGACATGGAGGTTAAGAAAAGATCAACAACCTGTTTGGTTAAAGGAATACTGTAATAATAATGGTTATGCTTCTATCAAAAAAACTTTTAATCATCTTAATTCTAAGGAATTGACTGATATTATTATTGAATCTGGTTTAAGAGGAAGAGGAGGAGCTGGTTTTCCTACAGGAATAAAGTGGAATTCATTTCATCAAAATACATCAAAAGATTTGACTGTTTACTTAATATGTAATGCAGATGAAATGGAACCTGGAACATATAAAGATAAATTATTAATGGAACAATTACCTCATCAATTGATAGAGGGTATGTTGCTTGGAGCATTTGCTATAAATGCATGTATAGGTTACATTTTTTTACGCGGAGAATATATACAGTCTGGGATAAATTTACAGAAAGCTATTTGTGAAGCTTATAATGCCGGTTATTTAGGAAAAAATATTTTGCATAGTGGTTTTAGTTTTGATATTTTTTTACATATGGGAGCTGGAAGATATATTTGTGGAGAAGAAACTGCTTTAATAAATTCTTTAGAAGGTAAAAGAGCTAATCCCAGATTTAAACCTCCTTTTCCATCTGTAGCTGGTTTATGGGGTAAACCTACTTGTATTAACAATGTGGAAACATTATCAAATGTACCTTCTATAGTTCATTATGGAGTCTCTTGGTATAAAAATTTATCTAAAGGTTCAGATTCTGGAACTAAAATGATGGGTTTTTCAGGTAAAGTAAAAAATCCAGGAGTATGGGAAGTTCCTTTTGGTATATCAGCTAGAGAAATTTTAGAAGAATATGCTTGTGGTATGAAAGATAGTTTTAAATTAAAAGCATGGCAGCCAGGTGGAGCTGGAACTGCTTTATTAACTCCTAGTCATATCGATACACCAATGGATTTTACTAATATTCAAAAATGTGGTAGTAGGTTAGGAACAGCTGTATCTATGGCAATTGATAATACTATTAATATCGTTTCTTTATTATTGAATATAGAGAAATTTTTTTCTAGAGAATCTTGTGGTTGGTGTACTCCTTGTAGAGACGGTTTGCCTTGGATTGTGAATATTTTAAAAGATTTAAAAAATAAACAAGGTCATGAAGGAGATATTGAAACTTTAGAAGATATTTGTTTTAATTTGAATCCAGGTAAAACTTTTTGCGCTCATGCTCCTGGTGCAATATCTCCTTTATTAAGTGGAATTAAATATTTTAGATCAGAATTTGAGTTAGGTATTTCAAATAAAAAATATATTTTTAATCACATAAAAGGAATTCAATCAAACTTGCTTAATTTTAAATTATTTAAAAAATAATTTTTTTAAATAATTTTTATCTTTAAGATTAATTTTTAATTTTTTTGAAATATGGAATAAATTTAATTATGACATCCATTTATATAGATGATAAAAAATATCAAATACAAAATTCAGATAATCTGTTACACGCTTGTTTATCTTTAGGTTTTAATATTCCTTATTTTTGTTGGCATCCTGTTTTAGGTAGTATAGGATCTTGCCGACAATGTGCTGTTAAAGAATATATATATGTTAATGATGAAAAAATTAGTCGTATAGTTATGTCTTGTATGACTCCTATAAAACAAGGATTATTAATATCTGTTAATGATGATGAAGTGAAATCTTTCAGATCTAGTATAATAGAAATGCTTATGACAAATCATCCTCATGACTGTCCTATATGTGAAGAAGGAGGAAATTGTCATTTACAAGATATGACTGTTATTTCAGGTCATAATATTCGTAAGTATAGATTTAATAAACGTACTTTTATTAGTCAATATTTAGGTGATTTTATAACTCATAATATGAATAGATGTATTACTTGTTATCGTTGTGTAAGATATTATAAAGATTATGCCGGAGGTAAAGATTTTGATGTTTATGGTATAAGTAATAAAATTTATTTTGGTCGTTTAAAAGACGGTCCTTTGGAAAGTGAATTTTCAGGTAATTTGATAGAAATTTGTCCTACTGGTGTATTTACTGATAAAATAAGTACTAATCATTATAGTAGAAAGTGGGATATGCAATATTCTCCTAGTGTATGTCATTCATGTAGTATTGGATGTAATATCATTATAGGTGAAAGATACGGAAAAATATCTAGAATAGAGAATAGATATAATAGTGAAATTAATAATTATTTTATTTGTGATTTAGGTAGATTTGGTTATGATTATATTAATTCTAGTAATAGAATTGTATATCCTAAATTGTATGATAAAGATAATTTTATAAAATTAGATTTAAATAATTCTATAAATAAACTAATCGAAATAATAAAAAAATCTAATCATATCATTGGTATAGGATCATCAAGATCAAGTATAGAAAATAATTTTGCTTTATATAATTTAGTTGGAAAAAAAAATTTTTATAATGATAATATAGATAAAGAAAATTCTTGTATAAAACTTATGACTGATGTACTACAAGATAATAATTTTTATACTCCTAGTTTAATAGAAATAGAAAATTATGATGCCATTTTAATATTAGGTGAAGATGTTACTCAAACAGCATCTCGTATGGCTTTGTCTATTCGTCAAGCTATCAATAAAAATATATCAAATACTACTAAAAATACAAAAAATGAAAAGCATTTATTTATTACTAGTATTAAGAATACTAAACTAGATGATATTGCTGAATATAAATATTTTTCTTCACCAGAAGAACAAGCTTGTTTTGGATTTGCTATTGATAATTTAATAAATGATATAGATTATAAAATACAATTTTCATCTGTTAATGAATTTGATAAGATAGATTCAATATCTAAAATTTTACTATCATCTAATAAAGTTTTAATTGTTTCTGGAAGTAGTTTATTAAATGTTTCTATTATACAATCTGCAATTAATATATATTTATCTTTAAAGAAAAAAAAATTGAATCAACAATTAGGTATAGCATTAATACCTAGAGCAGTTAATAGTATTGGGTTAAATTTATTAAGCAATCTATCTTTAGATTTAGCTTTAAAAAGATTAATTTCTTCTGAAATAGATACTGCTATAATTTTAGAAAACGATTTATATAGATGTTTTCAAAAACAAACAGCTGATTTTGCATTAAGTAAAGTAAAAAACTTGGTAGTTTTAGATCATTATATTACTAATACTTCTAATAAAGCTAATATTATTTTTCCTTGTTCTAGTTTTTCTGAAACTACTGGTACTGTATTAAATTATGAAGGCAGATCCCAGCGTTTTTTTAGTGCTCATAATCCTAACTTTTGTAATGATAACTATATAATTGATTCGTGGAGACTTTTACATAAAATTCAAAAAAGATTAGATAATTCGAGTACAAATTGGAATAATTTAGATGATGTTATTAATTGTTTAGTATTACAGTTTCCTAAATTATTAGGAGTAAAATTTGCTGCTCCATCTTCATCTTTTAAAAAAATAGGTCAAAAAATTGCTAGATCTCCTCATAGATATAGTGGTCGTACTGCTATTTTTTCTAATTATAATATACATGAAAAATCTCAACCTCAAGATAAAGATAGTATGTTTACTTTTTCAATGGAAGGTAGTAATAATTTAAATGAATCTTCTTCACATATTCCATTTGTTTGGTATCCTGGCATAAATTCAGTTCATGCATGGATTAAATTTAATTTATTTACAAAAAAAAGTAAAACTAATGTTTCAAATAGTTTTTTAAAAAAAACTAGTAAAAATTATATTCTTTCATTTAATTATATACCTGAACTCAAAAAAAATAATTCTACTTTTTGTATTGTTCCATATTATTTATTATTTGGAAGTGATGAAATGACATATAAATCTACTTTTATTAAAAAAAATACATTTGAATTTGTTATGATTATTAATCAATTATACGAAAATAAATTGAATTTAATAGAAGGAAAAAAAATAAGTTTTATTTGCTCAAAAGAAAAATTTATTTTTACTATACATTTTTCTTCTTCAATTAAAAAGGGCTTAGCAGCGCTTCCTTTAGGTATGCCTGGAATTCCACTATCTTTATCAGGTAAAACAATAAATAATATAAGAGCGATAATATAATGCAAAATTTATATTCAAATAATATTAAATTGGTATCATATAATGTTTATTATGTAATTTTAATAGCATTTATTATTATAATTTCTGGAGCTTTATTAAGTATTTTAGAAAGGCGCTTATTAGCATTATTTCAAAATAGAGATGGTCCTAATAGAGTTGGAATATATGGTAGTATGCAATTAATAGCTGATATGATTAAAATGATTTTTAAAGAAGATTGGATTCCTCCATTTGCAAATTCTATATTATTTGTTATTGCTCCTGTTATATCATTTATTTCTTTACTATTAGTAATTACTATTATTCCTTTTATACCTTTTTATGTAATAACTAATTTTAATTTAGGTATATTATTTTTTATTATGATGTCTAGCTTATCTGTATATTCAATATTGTTTGCCGGTTGGTCTAGTAATAACAAATATTCTTTACTTGGATCTATTAGAGCTGCAGCTCAAACTATTAGCTATGAAATATTTTTAGGTTTATCATTGCTTGGAGTTATAATCCAATCTAATTCTTTTAATTTGTCTAAGATAATTTATGATCAGCAATATGTTTGGAATGTTTTTCCTCAATTTTTAGGTTTTATTAATTTTTTTATATCTTGTTTAGCTATATGTCATCGTCATCCATTTGATCAACCTGAATCTGAACAAGAATTAGCAGATGGATATCATATTGAATATTCTGGTATGAAATTTGGTTTGTTCTTTATAGGTGAATATATTTCAATTATAGTTGTTTCCATGTTAGTTGTTTGTCTTTTTTTTGGCGGTTGGTTAGGTCCTATATTACCACCTTTATTATGGTTTTTAATTAAAACCATGTTTTTTATTTTTATTTTTATTTTAATAAGAGCTTCATTACCCAGACCTAGATATGATCAATTAATGTCTTTAGGATGGAAATACTGTTTACCAATATCTTTAGTTAATGTTTTAATTACTGCTTCTGTAGTTTTATTTAATTAAAATTAAATCAAAGACGGTTATTTTATGATTATTAAAAATTTTTTACTATGTTTTATATCTCAAATTAGAAGTTTGTATTTTGTTTTTATTAATATTTTTTCTAAATCTGAAACTAAAAGGTATCCTGAGGAATCTGTAAATTTATCTCCTAGATATAGAGGTAGAATTGTGTTAACTAGAGACCCTGATGGTGAAGAACGTTGTGTAGCTTGTAATTTATGTTCTGCGGTTTGTCCTGTTGATTGCATTTCTCTTCAAAAATCAGAAAAAAATAACGGAAGATGGTATGCTAAATTTTTTAGAATTAATTTTTCTAGATGTATTTTCTGCGGTTTGTGTGAAGAAGCATGTCCTACAACTGCCATACAGCTTACTCCTGATTTTGAAATGAGTGATTATAATCGTAAAGATTTAGTCTATGAAAAAGATGATCTACTTATTTCTGGTCCTGGTAAATATCCTGATTATAACTTTTATCATTTTTCAGGGGTTTCATCTATATTAAAAAATAAAAATAATATAAAGAATCAATCTACTCCTATAGATGTTAAGAATATATTACCATAGGAAATAAAATATGAATCTTTTTTTTTACATATTTAGTTTTTTATCTATAATTTCGACTTTTTTTACAGTAATTATTACAACACCTGTTTATTTATTATTATCTTTTTTATTTTCTATTATTTCAATATCTGGAGTTTTTATTTCTTTAGGATCTTGGTTTATTGGTGCTTTAGAAATTATTATATATGCTGGAGCTATATTAGTATTATTTATTTTTATACTTATGATGTTAAATGTGTTAAATATTGATGAATATCATAAGTTTAATAAGATAAATCTTTCTGCTTTTTTTCTTTTTTTTCTTTTTTCATTTGTATTAATTTTTTTATTTTCTTATATTCTTTCAATGTTTTCAGATCAAAAAATTAATTATATAATATTTAATATTACACGATTAGGTATTGATTTGTTTAATTCATATGTATTAGCAGTGGAAATTTCTTCAATAATATTATTATCTGCTATAGTTATTATTTTTCATATTGGAAAACAAAGTAAAAATTCTTAAATAATTATTATATAATTTATATATAAGTTTCATATTTAACAAGAGTAATAATTTAATTATGATTTTTTTATCTCACGGATTAATTTTATCTGCTATATTATTTATTTTAGGATTATCATCTTTAATTATAAGGCGCAATTTGTTATTCATATTCATAAGTATTGAAATAATGATGAATTCTTCTGCACTTGCTTTGGTTATTAGTGGTAATTATTGGAATAATAATGATGGTAGTATAATGTATATTTTAGCTATTACTATAGCTGCTGCTGAAGCTAGTATTAGTTTAGCATTTTTGATTCAATTTTATAGAAGATATAAGCATTTGAATATTGATATATTAAGCGAGATATATAAATGAATTTAATATATTTTGTTATTTTATTTCCTTTAATCAGTTTTTTATTTCTATCTTTATCTTATAAATTTATATCAAAAAGTTTAGTTTCAAAGATAGGAGTAGGATCTGTATTACTGTCTACATTAATTTCTTTTTATTTAGTTTTTATTTTTTTTAATCAATATTTTAATTTAACTGTATTTAATTTATATAATTTAATTACTATTGATAAATTTAATATTAGTTTCAATCTATTATTTGATCACTTATCTATAACTATGTTGTTGTTGATAACAATAGTAGGTTTATTAATTCATATTTTTTCAGTTTGGTATATGAATAAAGATTCAGGATATATTAGATTTTTTGCTTATATAAATCTTTTTATTTTTAGTATGATAATTTTAGTTCTGTCTGATAATTTAATTTGTATGTATTTTGGATGGGAGTTAGTAAGTATATGTTCTTATCTTCTTATTGGTTTTTATTATACAGAAATAGAAAATACTAAATCAGCTATGAAAGCTTTTATAGTTACTCGTATAGGAGATATTTTTTTAATTTTATCTATGTTTATGATTTACTATCATTTAGGTACATTGAATCTATCAGAAATAATTCAGATATCTAATATAGATTTATATAAGCATAATTCTTTTATATTGTCATCAATTACATTATTTTTATTATTAGGATCAATAGGAAAATCAGCTCAAATACCTTTGCATACTTGGTTGTCTGATGCAATGGTAGGACCTACTCCTGTTTCAGCTTTAATACATGCTGCAACAATGGTAACTGCTGGTGTATATTTGATAGTTAGAACCCATAATTTATTCTCTTGCACCCCTCAAATACTTTTTGTTATTTCTGTAATAGGTTCTGTTACTTTATTAGTTGGTTCATTTTCTGCATTAGTACAAACAGATATAAAAAAAATATTAGCATATTCGACTATGAGCCAATTAGGTTATATGTTTTTATCTATGGGATTTAATGGATGGAATGCTGCAGTTTTTCATTTAGTTACACATGCCATATTTAAAGCATTATTATTTTTATCTGCAGGTTCTTTGATTTTATTTTGTAAGCATGAACAAAATATATTTAAAATAAATGTATTTTATAAAAAAATTCCTTTTATCTATGCTTGTTTTTTAATTGGTAGTTTATCTCTTTGCTCTTTTCCTTTTATAACATCTGGTTTTTATAGCAAAGAATATATTTTACTTAATATGTTATTACATAAATCTTTTGTATTTTTATCAATAGGATTATTAGGAGCTTTTATTACAGTTTTGTATACATTTAGAATGATTTACATTTTATTTCATAGCAATAAAAAATATTTTTTTTTAAAATACAATAATTTAAGTATTAGTCACTATTTACCATTAATAGTTCTTTTATTCTTATCATGTATTTTTGGATATTTAGTTGATTGTACTTTTGATATTTTTTTTATAAATAATGCAATAAATAAAATATATAAAATTAAATTAGAAATTTTTTCTACTATAATAATTTTTCTTGCTTTGCTTATATCTATTCTATGTTTAGTAGTCTTTCCTAAACAATTTATATCATTTACTAAAATGAAATATATTAATAAAATTTGTAATTTTTTACTTTTTGGTTTTAAATTTGATTATTTATATGAAAAAATTTTTGTTAATTTATACTTTAAAATTATAAGAATTATATCTTCTAAATTTTTGTATGCTTTTTATGATTTACCTATATTATTTATTAAGAACATAAATACTTTTATGATATTAAGCGTTAATGGTTTAACTAGATGGTATATAACATCAACTATTTTAAATTTATTAATAATAATAGTTTATTTATTATTTTATTTTTATTTATAAAAATATTATTTTTATTATTTAAATTTTTTAAAATATATTTTTAATTAATTTATAAAAATAATTTTCATATTTAATATATATAAATTAAGTAATTTTAGAACATTATTTATAAATTTAAAATTCATAAAATGGACATAAAATCAATATTATGATACTAGTATTATTAATAATAATTCCTATTTTAGGTAGTTTATTTTGCTTAAGTTCTGAATGTTTTAATAAAAAATTTCCTAGATTTTTTGCTTTAATAACAATATTAACAACATTTATTATTTCAATATACATATGGATTTATCATTTTTTATATTTTACTTATCATACATATCATTCTAAATGGACGTTAGAATTTTCTGAATCCTGGATTTCTAGGTTTAATATAAATTTTCATTTAGGTTTAGATGGTTTGTCATTAATAATGATTATATTAACTAATATTTTAGGTATTATATCCATAATTGTATCTTGGGATGAAATTAAAAAATCTACAGGTCTTTTTTATTTTAACCTAATAATAATTTTATGTTGTGTTTTAGGAATATTTGTTTCTTTAGATTTATTTTTATTATTTCTTTTCTGGGAATTAATTTTAATTCCTATCTACTTTTTAATTTCTTTTTGGGGATATAATAAAAAATATCGTATAAATGCCGCAAATAAATTTTTCATGTATTCACAAGTTTCTGGAATTATGCTCTTAGTATCTATATTAGGATTAGCTATAAATTTTCATAGTTATACTAATCTATGGACTTTTGATTATAATTTATTAATTAAAACTCCAATGCCAATTTTTGTAGAGTATGTTTTAATGTTTTGTTTTTTTATTTCTTTTGCTATAAAAATGCCTATTGTTCCTTTTCATAGTTGGTTACCAGAAGCTAGCACATATGCTCCAACTGCAGGATCTATAGATTTATCTGCTATTTTAGTAAAAACTGCTGTTTACTGTTTATTACGTTTTTGTGTTTGTTTATTTCCAAATGCTTCTATTTATTTTACTGATTTATTTATGTTTTTAGGTTTAATTAGTATTTTTTATGGTGCTTTTATGGCTTTTTTACAAAATGACATTAAAAGAATTATATCTTATAGTGCTATATCTCATATGGGATTCATTTTAATTGCTATTTATACTGGAAGTAAACTATCTCTTCAAGGTGTTATGATTCAAATAATTTGCAGTAGTCTTTCAATAGCTGCTTTATTTATATTATCAGGACAGATTTATACTATTTTTAAAACTAGAAAAATGCATGAATTAGGGGGATTATGGACTAGCCATACATTTATTGCTAGTTTATTTATTTTTTTTATTTTTGCTAATTTAAGTATTCCTTTTACCGGTAATTTTATTGGAGAATTTTTAATTTTATTAGGATCTTTTTATAAATTTCCTATTATAACGTTCTTTGCTTCTTGTAGTCTAATAATATCATCTGTTTATTATTTATCTATGCTACAGAATATATGTTTTGGAATTGTAAAAAATAAATATATTTTTAGTAAAAATTTTATTAAAGAATATATTATTTCTATCTTTATACTAATTGTATTGATATTTTTTGGTCTTTGCCCGAAATATATATTATATACTACATCTTATGTAATATTTGATATATATAAGTATTTTAATTGTTTTATTTCAATAAAAATATAAGGTTTCAATTTTAACATGATAATTCAAATTTCAGAATTAATCTCTTTTTTACCATTATTAATTTTATTATTTACTGTTATATTATTAATTATATTTATTTCTTTTTATAGGCATCATTTATCTGTACTAATTATTTCAATATTAGGATTAAGTATTTCTGGTTTATCTTTGTTTCTAATTGATTTTAATTTTTTATATATAAATAAATTTATAATTTTTGACAGATCTACTATATTTTATACTTCAATATTAATATTTACTAGTATCACAGTATGTTTTGCATCTTATAATTGGTTATCAAACCATAATCTTAATTCAGAAGAATTTTATATTTTATTACTTATATCTATTTTAGGTTGCATGATATTGATTTTGTCAAATCATATGATAACATTTTTTTTAAGCATGGAATTGATGTCTTTGCCTATTTTTGGTTTGATTGGGTATGTAATTAATAATAAATATTCATTAAATTCATCTATTAAATATATTATATTATCTTCTGTTTCTTCATCCTTCTTACTTTTTAGCATAGCTATATTATATGCTTTGTTTGGTAATTTAAATTTTATAATTTTAGGTAATATATTAAATGATATTACTTTATCTGAACATATAATATTTTTATTATCTATATTAATGATATTAGTTAGTATTAGTTTAAAATTATCTTTATTTCCTTTTCATCTATGGACTAAAGATATTTTCGAAGGTTTATCTTTACCAGTATCTTTTTATATTTCAACATTAGTTAAATTTTCTATACTTATAGCTTTTTTAAAATTATTATTTTGTATTCCTTTATATTACAACAGAGAAATATTTTATTTGTTATACTTTTTTGCTTTTTTTTCAATTATTATTGGGAATATTATGGCTTTATTTGAAAATAGTATACAAAAAATTATAGGTTATTCTTCTATATCTCATGTTGGATATGCAATTTCTATTTTTATTTCTTTAAAAAATTTTGATCTTGCATTAGAAACTATAGGAATATATTTTATATCTTACATTTTGAGTTCTATAGGTTTTTTTACTATTATTAATCATATATCTAATATATATAATATTCCATCAGAAAATTATTTAAGTTACTATCGTGGTTTATTTTGGAAGCATCCTATTTTATCCTTATGTGCAACTTTTATGGTATTTTCTTTACTTGGTATTCCTTTAACAGTTGGTTTTATTGGAAAATTTTATATTTTAATGTTAATTATAAATTCAAAATTTTATTTTCTAATTTTATCTATTATTATAGGAAGTGTATTATCTTTATACTATTATTTAAGAATAATTATTAATTTTTATTTACCTATTTCTAAATCAGTCCAAATTAATAATTATAAACATAATATGAAATTGTTTTCTTTTAATAATTTATTGTTATTTTTTTTATTTTTGATTATTTTTATTTTTGGTATTTATCCAAAAATATTAATTGATTATATAAATTTAATGTACAATATTTAATGCAACTTTTATATAACATGTATAGGTTTAAATTTTATGCCAGAGTTACCTGAAGTTCAATCTACTCTTTTAAGTATATATCCATATTTAATAAGAAAAAAAATTTTATTTTCAGTTGTTAGAAATAGTAATCTAAGATTACCAATATCTAGAGAAATTTATAAAATCAAAAATTATATTATTGTAGATTTATTCAGAAAAGGTAAATATTTAATAATTCATTTAAATTATGGTTATATTATTATCCACTTGGGCATGTCTGGAAATTTATGTATTTTACCAAATCATCAATCTAATATTTTTAATAATAATGATCATATAGATTTATTTATTAGTAATAATAAAATTTTAAGATATAATGATGTTCGTAGATTTGGTTTATTTGTTTGGGTATATGATTTTAGTACCTTTAAATTTATTTCAAATTTAGGTCCAGACCCTTTTAGTAGTAAATTTAGCGCAATATATTTTTTTTCTATCCTAAGGCAAAAAAAACTTTTATAAAAAACTGTTTAATGAATCAATCTATAATTTCTGGTCTAGGAAATATATATTCTAATGAATGTTTATTTCATGCAGGAATATTACCCACAAGAATTTCTAATACATTATCTTTTTATGAAGTTAAAAAATTAGTTTTTATTATTAAATTAGTATTAAAATCTTCTATTAAACTGGGCGGTACAACTATAAAAAATTTTATTTGTACAAATAGAATTTTTGGTTTATTTCATAGAAACTTATATGTTTATAATAGAAAAAATAAGAAATGTTATTTATGTAATAACCTTATAATAAGTATTATACAAAATAAACGTAAGTCTTTTTTTTGTGATTTTTGTCAATATTAATTATTTAATACTTTAAAAATTAAATTATTAGTAATATAATATTTTTTTCGTATTTTTTATTAAAAAATATAAGGATGAATATTATTTGAATAATATTGGTACTCCGATTTTATGGACTAGTTTGTTTATATTTTTTTTTATTATAGTTTTTTTTGATTTATTATTAAACTTTAAGACTTCCAAATCAAAAATATCCTTTAATTTTTCAATATTTTGGTCTATTTTTTTATTTTTTTTATTCTCTATTTTTTCTTTCTTATTATGGTTTTTTCTTAATAATAAATTTGATATATTTATAGCTAATAATAAAATATTGAATTTAATTACGGGTTACTTAATTGAAAAATTTTTATCTATAGATAATTTATTTGTTTGGTTAGTTATCTTTAGGCATTTTAATATTCATTCTTTATGCTTGCAAAGCAAGCTATTAACCTATGGTGTTTTAGGTGCTATATTTTTTAGATTAATAGTTATTTTATCTGGATTCATAATATTAGAAAGATATGACTGGTTTTTTTATATATTTGGTATTTTTATTTTTTATACCGGAATTAAAATATTTTTTGAAAATGAAAATAGTAACCAATTAATTAAAAAAAGTATTTTTTTAAATTTTTTAAAAAAAAGATTAAGAATTACAAATAAATTAAAAAATGATCATTTTTTTATTACAAAAAAAGGATCGATATTCATAACTCCGTTTTTTGTTTCATTAATAATGATTGAATTTAGTGATATTATTTTTGCTTTAGATAGTATTCCTGCTGTATTTTCAATTACTAGCGATTCTTTTATTATTATATCATCTAATTTATTTGCTATGCTAGGAATGAGATCTATATATCTTTTATTATCTTTTATACTTATAAAAAATAAATATTTGAAATATGGTGTTGGAATAATTTTAATATTTATAAGCATAAAAATTTTGCTTAAAAATTATTTGTTTATATCTAATTTTCATTCTTTTATATTTGTGTTGTTAATTTTATTAACAACTTTATTTTTAAATATATTTTTATCTAGTCTTTATAAAATAATAAAATGTTTATTTTAAATTATTTTTTCAAAAAATACTTATTTAAAAATTATTTATTTAATTTTTTTGCTATTAAGGAACAAATGAATTGGATTAAAAATCAGAAAAGAAAAAAAATTAATAATCTATATAAATCTAACATACCTAAAAATTTATGGACTAAATGTAATAGTTGTTTAAATTTTTTATACTATAAAGAACTCAAAGATAATTTATTTGTATGTCCTATATGTAATTATCATATGTATATTTCTGCTCGTTATAGATTACAAAAATTTTTAGATGTTAATTCTTATAAGGAAATAAAAATAAATGATTGTTCTGAAGATTTTTTGAAATTTAAAGATTTGAAATCTTATAAAGATAGACTTTTATTTGCGAGAAATAAAACTAATGAAAATGATGCATTAGTTGTTATGTATGGTTTGCTTTATAAAATTCCTGTTGTTGCTACAGCTTTCGATTTTTATTTTATTGGTGGTTCTATGGGTTCTATAGTAGGATCTCATTTTATATTAGCTATAAAAAAAGCTATAAAAAATGAATGTGCTTTAATATCTTTTGTTGCTAGCGGTGGAGCTAGAATGCAAGAGTCTTTTATTTCTTTAATGCAAATGTCAAGAACTACTTTAGCTTTATCTAAAATTAAAGATAAGCATATTCCTTATATTTCTGTACTAACTAATCCTACTATGGGAGGAGTGTCTGCTAGCATAGGTGTTTTAGGAGATTTAAATATTGCAGAACCAAAATCTTTAATTGGTTTTACTGGACCAAGAGTTATTAAACAAGTTTCAAATAAAATATTGCCTAAAGATTTTCAATCTAGTGAATTTTTAATTGAAAAAGGAACTATTGATATGATTATTAATAGAATTGATATGAGATATAAATTAGCTTGTATTTTATCTAAAATAATGAATATTTCTATTATTAATAATAAAAATCATGAATAAATTTTTAAATATCCCTAATGCTAATTCTTCTCTAAAAGATTGGTTGTTATATATAGAACAACTTAATATTAAAAATATTGATTTAAGCTTAGAAAGAGTTAAATATATAGCATCTAAACTTGATTTATTAAATTTTACTTCAAAAATATTTTTAGTTGCAGGTACTAATGGTAAAGGTACTACATGTTCTATTTTAGAGAATATTTTTTTAAATTCTGGTTTTTCTGTAGGTTTATATACTTCTCCTCATTTATTAAAATATAACGAAAGAATTAAAATTAATGGTGAATTTTTAGATGATTTATTTCATATAAAATCTTTTCATTTAATAGAATCTCATCGTGATTCTATACCATTAACTTATTTTGAATTTATTACTTTGTCTGCTTTGCTTTTATTTAAAGAAAGATCATTAAATGTTATCATTATTGAAGTTGGTTTAGGTGGTAGATTAGATGCTACAAATATTTTAAATCCTGATATATCAATTATAACTAATGTTGACATTGATCATGTAAAATTTTTAGGAAATAATAGATATAAAATTGGTTTAGAAAAGGCTGGAATTTTAAGACCTAAAAAATATGCTATATTTGGAGATGTAAATATTACTTATAGTATCATTGAAATTGCAAATAGTTTGAATAGTAAATTATTACAAAGTAGTTTAGACTATATATATTGGAAATCTGATTTAAATAACTGGATATTTTGGGATAACCAAGGTTTTATAGATAACCTTAAAATTATTAACTATCCATTATCTATAATTTCTTCTGCTATTGCTGCTATTCGTGTTTCTAGACTTCCGGTAAGTAAATTTATAATACAAAAATCTATTAAAGAATTTTTTTTACCTTATAGATTTCAAACTATATCTTACAAACCTAGAATAATTTTAGATGTTGGTCATAATCCTCATGCCGCACTATATATATCTAGTCGTTTAGCTGAAATAAAATCAAAAAAAAGTAAAATATATTTGATTATAGGTATGCTAAAAGATAAAGATATAAAAAACACTTTATTTAATTTAATGAAATATGTGGATTTTTTTTATTGTTCAACTTTACATGTATATAGAGGAGCCACAGCACAATATTTATCACGTTATTTGCCTAATTCTTCTATATTCAATAGTATTACAGAAGCTTTACATTATGCTATTAAACAAGTTAATTTTAATAATGATATTATTTTAGTTTTTGGTTCTTTTATATCTGTTTCTGAAGCTGTATTAGCTCTTAAATATATTTCTTTTTAGTTTAAATTGATATAAATTAATTAGATTCATAAAATTAATGAAATTATTAATAATTTTTTATTATTTTATAGAAAATCATATATGATTAATTTCAAACATTGCAGAAAGAGATTCTTCATTACTAATTCTTCTAATAGCTTCTGCTAACATTCCAGATAGAGTTAATATTCTAATATTTTTTATTTTTTTTATTTCTTTTTTAAGGGGTATAGTATCACATACAACTACTTCATCAATAAAAATATTATTCAGATTTTTTATTGCTTGTCCAGAAAATATTGGATGTGTTGCATAAGCAAATACACGTCTAGCACCTCTTATTTTTAGTGCTTCTGCAGCTTTACATAAAGTACCTCCTGTATCTATTATGTCGTCAACAATTATACAATCTCTGTTTTCTATATCTCCTATTATATGCATTACTTGAGAAACATTTACATTGGGTCTTCTTTTATCTATTATAGCCATGTCGCTATCATAAAGTAGTTTAGCTATTGCTCTGGCTCTAACTACCCCTCCTATATCAGGTGATACAATAATTGGATTATGAAAATTCATTTGTAGCATATCTTCTATTAATACTGCACTTCCAAAAACATTATCTACTGGAACATCAAAAAAACCTTGTATTTGTTCAGCGTGTAAGTCTACAGTTAATACTCTATCAACTCCTACGTTAGATAGAAAATCAGCTACTACTTTTGCCGTAATAGGTACTCTTGCAGATCTAACTCTTCTATCTTGTCTTGCATACCCAAAATATGGAATTACTGCTGTTATTCTACCTGCTGATGCTCGTCTAAGGGCATCTATCATAACTAATAATTCCATTAAATTATCATTTGTAGGGTGACAAGTAGATTGTATAATGAATATATCTCCTCCTCTTACGTTTTCATTAATTTGTACACTTATTTCTCCATCACTAAATTTACCTACAGATGCTTTACTTAAATTTGTATAAAGACGATTAGCAATACATTCAGCTAAATCTGGAACTGCATTACCTGCAAATAGTTTAATATCAGACATATAATAAATTATAACCTTGATAGTTTTATTTTAATTTTTTATTTTTTATTGATTTTAAAAACTTATGTAATATTGAATAATTAGTACTATATGCTAAAAAACTTTTAACATTATTTGGAATTAATTTAATAGCTTTAATAGCTTTTTTTTTTGAATCAAATTTAGTAAATATACAAGACCCTGTTCCTGTTAATCTTGATGAACCAAAATTAGACATAAAATTTATTAATTTATCTATTACTTTAAATTTTTTTCTAATTATTTTTTCAAAATCATTTGTGAAAGGATAATTCATCAATTTATTTATTGATAAATTATGTCTTTGATTTTTTATTTTAAATCTATTAAAAATTTTACTTGTAGAAATTTTTATTTGTGGATTAATTATAATATACCATGTTTTTTTGTTTTTTATTGGATAAATTTTATTTCCTCTTTCTTTAACTATTGAAGTTTTTCCTATGATAAATGCTGGTACATCTGATCCTATTTTTAATCCAATATAAGATAAATATTTTAAAGAAAAATTTATTTTCCATAGAAAATTTAATACTATTAATGTAGTAGCTGCATTTGAAGATCCTCCTCCCATACCTCCTCCTATCGGTATTTTTTTTTTAATTAAAATTGTAGCTCCATCTTTTTCCGATAATAAATTTTTTTGGATTGCGTATTTTTTTAATAGATTAGCTGATTTTAATACTAAATTTTTTTTATTTATTATATTTTTAATAGGTCTAGATAAACAAATCTTTCCTGTTTTATTTATTTTTATTTTAATAAAGTCTCCAAAATTTAAAAATTGAAATAATGTTTGTATATTATGATATTTATCATTGCGTTTATTATTAATATATAGAAATAGATTTATTTTACTAGGAGATGGCCATAATATCTTCATTTTTATTTTAATTTAGTTAAGAATTTTTACTTATTTAATTTGTTTCTGTTAAAATATTGTTACATAATAATATTTTAATTTATAGTTATATAATTTATAATAATACAATAATATTAAAATATATTAAACATCATAATAAATAATTTTATGAATATTTCTATTATAAAAAAATTAGATACATTGTTAAAACGTTATAAAAAAATTCAATTTATGTTAACTAAATTAGATAATATTTCTAATAGAGACATATTTCGTTCATTATCTAAAGAATATGTACAATTATCTTCTGTATGTAATTGTTTTATTGATTGGAAAAATAATGAAAAAAATATTTTAGATGCAAAATTGTTACTTAAAGATAACGAAATGTATAAATTAGCTCATGAAGATTTATTAATATCTTTATCTCGTAAGTCTATTATAGAACAAAAGTTACAATATTTTTTGCTTCCTAAAGATCCTTTAGATGAACTTAGTTGTTTTATAGAAATAAGAGCTGGAACTGGAGGTAATGAAGCTGCTATTTTTGCTGGTGATTTATTTAGAATGTATACTCGTTACTCTGAGCTTAATTATTGGAAAGTTAAAATTATGAATAAAAGCGAGGGCGACAAAGGTGGTTTTAAAGAAATAATTATTAAAGTAACAGGTAAAGGTGCTTCTGGTAATTTAAAATTTGAATCAGGTGGTCATAGAGTGCAACGTGTACCTCAAACTGAATCTCAAGGA
Organism: Buchnera aphidicola (Neophyllaphis podocarpi); assembly: GCF_964059055.1. Classification (NCBI taxonomy): domain Bacteria; kingdom Pseudomonadati; phylum Pseudomonadota; class Gammaproteobacteria; order Enterobacterales; family Erwiniaceae; genus Buchnera; species Buchnera aphidicola. Next base: position 167,495 of record NZ_OZ060386.1, read on the forward strand.
AGAATTCATACTTCTACTTGTACTGTTGCTGTAATGCCTGAAATACCTAAAACTGAGAGAATAAATATTGTTAATAGTGATTTAAAAATTGATACTTTTAGATCTTCTGGAGCAGGAGGTCAACATGTAAATACTACAGATTCTGCAATTAGAATAACACATTTACCAACAGGTCATGTGGTTGAATGTCAAGATGAAAGATCACAACATAAAAATAAATCTAAGGCTTTATCTATTTTAGCTTCACGTATTCATGCTGCAGAATTGAATAAAAAACGCATGGAAAATGCTTCAATGAGAAGAAATTTATTAGGTACAGGTGATAGATCAGATAGAAATAGAACATATAATTTCCCTCAAAACAGAATAACAGACCATAGAATTAATTTAACTTTATATTGTTTAGAAGAAGTCCTGCAAGGTAAAATGGATGTTTTGATTAATCCTATTATTCAAGAACATCAAGCAGATTTGTTAGCTTCTCTTTCTGATTAATAATGAAAATTAATAAATTTATAAAATATATTATTAATAAATTTAATATTCTAATATCTAGATTAGATATTGAATTAATTTTAACTTTAGTATTACGTAAATCTCGTACTTGGATTATTGCTTTTGATGATATAAAACTGAGCAATATACAAATAAAACTCTTAAATTATTTTATTTTTAGAAGATGTTTAGGAGAACCTATAGCTTATTTATTAAATAAAAAAGAGTTTTGGTCTTTAAGTTTTATAGTATCTAAAGATGTTTTAATTCCACGTCCAGAAACTGAAATTATAGTAGAAAAAGCTATTAGTATAATAAAAAAATCTTACAAAAATTATATGGTATTAGATTTAGGTACGGGATGTGGTGCTATAGCTTTGTCTATAGCTAAAGAAAGAAATAATTGTTTTGTATTAGGAATTGATATATCTGAAAAATCTATCATTATATCTAGAAAAAATGCAATCAAATTAAAAATTAAAAATGCTAATTTTATTGTTAGTAATTGGTTCAGTAAAATTAAAAATAATGTATTTAATTTAATTGTAAGCAATCCTCCATATATTGATATATATGAAAGAAAATTAATTTGCGGGGATTTGCTATTTGAGCCATTAGCAGCTTTAGTTTCATATAATAAAGGATTATTAGCTATAGAAAATATTATTAGTCAGTCTAGACAATATTTATTTAATAATGGTTGGTTAATTATCGAACATGGTTGGAATCAAAAAATAGCTGTACAAAAATTATTTCAAAAATACGAATTTGAAAATGTTAAAACTTATAAAGATTATAGTAAATTAAATCGAGTAACTGTAGGTAAAAAATAATGATAATATATCTGTTTAGAAATATTTAAATTCTATGTAAAAATTTTTTAATATCATTTATTTATAGTTTTTTGATAAGTTAAGGGATCTAAATTATGAAATCTTTTTTAAATATAAATTTTTCTAAATCATCTTTATGTGAGTCTATTATTGCTACTTCTAAAGTAATTAGAGAAGATTTCTCTTCTGAGAGTGTTTGTATAGATTTAATTAAACTTGTAGAAGATGCTAAAATATATGTATTTTCAGAAAAAAATGAATATAAAAAATTAGAAAAACTTCTAGAATTATTTTATACTAAATGGAATTTTGGTGGAGCTAGTGGAGTTTATAATTTGTCTGATTTACTATGGATTGATTATGTATTAAAAACACATCAAGGAACAGCTGTTTCATTAGGAATAATTTTATTACATATTGCTGAAAAATTAAATTTGCATTTAGTTCCTATTATATTTCCTACTCAGTTAATTTTAAAATCTAATTTATCATCTAATAAAAATTTTTTTTTAATTAATCCTTTGAATGGAGAGATTTTAAATAATCATATATTAGAAGTTTGGTTAAAAGGAAATATTAGTCCTACTGCTAAATTATATAAAAATGATTTAAATGATGCTAAACCATTATCAGTGATCAGAAAAATGTTAGATAATTTAAAATCTGCATTAATGGAAGAACAGAAAATGGAATTAGCATTAAATGTTAGTAATGTAATTTTACAGATTGCTCCAAATGATCCTTATGAAATTCGTGATAGAGGTTTAATTTATGCTCAATTGGATTGTGAGCATGTTGCTTTAACTGATTTGATTTATTTTGTTGAAAATTGTCCTGATGATCCTATTAGTGAAATAATAAAATTACAAATTCATGCTATTGAACAAAAAAAAATATTATTACATTAAATAATTATTTAATACTAAATTTATAGTATTATATATTTGTTATATAGACAGTCATATTATTGTATATGAGTCACTGTCCTTTATTTTAATATTTATTAATTTTCAATACATTTTATTGGTAGTTTTCTTTTGTGTTTTGTTTTAATGAATAGATATTCTATTTTATTTGCTATTTTTTTATCTATTATTTTACCTTCTAAAAAATCATCTATATTTTTATATTTTATTCCTAAAGCTGTTTCATCAGGTAATCCTGGTTTGTCATCTTCTAAATCAGCAGTAGGGATTTTAGAATATAATTTTTTAGGACAATTCATGTATTTTAGTAGATTTTTTACTTGTCTTGTATTTAAATGAGATATCGGGCTTATATCACAACCCCCATCACCATATTTTGTAAAAAATCCTGTGGCTAGTTCTGATGCATTACTAGTACCTACAACTATACCGTTATATTTTCCTGCAATAGTATATTGAACTTTCATTCTTTCTCTTGATTTTTCATTACCTAATAGATAATTAGAAATCTTAATTCCTGCATTTTCTAAGGATTTTTTGCTATTAATTACAGAGTTCTTGATATTTATATTAATTATTATATCTGGATTAATAAAATTTAATGCCATCTTACAGTATTCTTCATCTAATTGTTTTCCATAAGGCAATCTCAATGCTATTAATTTAAAATTTTTATTTTTAGTTCTTTTTATTGCTTTTTTACATAACTTTCCTACTAAAGTAGAATCTTTTCCTCCGCTTATTCCTACAATTAAAGCATTAATATTTTTGTTATTTAACAAAAAATTTTGAATAAACTTAATACAATTTTCAATTTCTTCAAAAGGGTATATAATTGATTTTGTTTTTAGTTCTTTAATTATTTTTTTTTGCATTTTTATATTTATTTTTATTAAACATATTTCATTATAACATAAGTTTTTAAAAATTTTATAAGGCTTCTTATGTCAAATAAATTTATTTTAGTTATCAATTGCGGAAGTTCGTCTATTAAATTTGCTTTATTTAACATTACTAATAAAAAAAAAATTTTGTCAGGTTTAGCAGAACGTCTTTTATTAGAAAAATCTAATGTTATTTGGAAAATTAATAAAACCAAACATCAAAATTTAATTGTTTCTAAGGCATCTCATAAAAATGCTTTGGATTTTATTATTAATAATATTTTAAAGAAAAATATTTATCTCTTTAAAAATATTATTGGTATAGGTCATAGAATTGTTCATGGAGGCAATAAAATAACAAAATCTTCAATTATTAATAATAAAATAATTAAATTAATTAAAGATGCTATAATTTTTTCTCCTTTGCATAATCCAATTAATCTAATAGGAATTTATGAATCTCTTAAAAATTTTCCTCATTTATTTAATAAAAATGTCGGGGTTTTTGATACAGTTTTTCATAGAACTATACCTAAAACAGCACATATATACGCGATTCCTTATATGTTTTACAATAAATATAATATTAAACGTTATGGTGCTCATGGAATTAGTCACAATTATGTGATGAAAAAAACTAGTAAAATATTAAATAAAAACTTAAATTCTTTAAATATTATTATTTGTCATTTAGGTAATGGTTCCTCTATTTCTGCAGTTAAAAATGGAATATGTGTAGATACTTCTATGGGCTTAACTCCTCTGGAAGGATTAGTGATGGGTACTAGAAGTGGTGATATTGACCCTTATATAATATTTTATATGAATAAAATACTTGGTTTTAATATGAAAAAAATAAGTAATATATTAATTAATAAATCAGGTTTATTAGGATTAAATGGTGTTAGTAGTGATTGTAGATATATAGCAAAAAATTATTATTGTAATAAATTAGTTAAATTATCATTAGATATTTTTTGTTATAGATTATCTAAATATATATCAAGTTATTTTGCAATTATGGTTGATAGACTAGATGCAATAATTTTTACAGGAGGTATTGGTGAAAATTCATATTTAGTACGCGAGAAAAGTTTAAGCAAACTTGCTTTAATGGGAGTTTTTTTAGATAATGAAAAAAATATTAAAATTTGCAAAGGCAAATATGGATTAATTAGCAAGTTAAATTCTATTCCTGTTTTAGTTGTTAAAACTAATGAAGAATTAGCTATTGCTGAAGATACAATTAAATTAATACTTAATTAGCTTTTTTATTTTATATGAGTTTAAACTTTTATTTAAATTTATATCTAATATTAATAGATAGTTTTTATAATTTTTGTTTTTTATACTTTTACCTTTATTTTACAAATAAAATATATTTTAAATATAATCATATAAATAATATTTATATTTTTAATATTATATTATTTATTCCTATACAACAACATGGAAATATTTCTTTTCTAGATAATTTAGATGCTAATATTACAACATTATTAGGATAATATATTTTTCCACTAATTAATATTATTCTACAAGATCCACAGTATCCTTTTCTACATTGAAATTCTATATTAATTTTATTTTGTTCAAGTATATCTAATATAAAATTTTTTTTTGGAATGTAATTTATAATTTTTTTGTTTGTTTTTATAGTATAAAATTTTATTTTATAATTCAAAATTTTCAAATTCTCTTTTATTATAAGATGAGTCAATTTGTCCTGTTAGGTAAGAACTAATTTCTGTTTCTTGAGGAGCTACCTGAACGTTATCTGATATTAACCAGGTATTGATCCAAGGGATAGGATTATTTCTAATTTTAAAAGGTAATTCTAGTCCAATAGCTTTCATTCTAGAATTAGTTATGTATTCTATATACTGACATATAATTTCTTTGTTTAAACCTAACATAGATCCATCTTTAAATAGGTATTTTGCCCATTCTTTTTCTTGATTTGCTGCTTTTTTAAATATTTTAATACATTCTTTTTTTGATTTTTCTGCAATTTCTTTCATATTTTCTAAATTATTATTTTGATTAAATAAATTAATTATGTGTTGTGTTCCTGTTAAGTGTAAAGCTTCATCTCTTGCTATTAATCTAATAATTTTAGCATTTCCTTCCATTAATTTACGTTCTGCAAAAGCAAATGAACATGCAAAGCTTACATAAAATCTTATTGCTTCTAGTACATTCACACTCATTAAACATAAATATAATTTACTTTTTAAAATATTTATATTTATATTAATTTTTTTATTCTTAATAACATGAACTCCTTCTCCGAAAATATTCCAATAATTTGTAAATTTAATTAATTCATCATAATAAAAAGAAATATCATACGCTCTGTTTACTATATTTTTGTTATTTACTATATCTTCGAATATGGATGAAGGATCATTTACTAGGTTTCTTATTATATGTGTATATGATCTAGAATGAATAGTTTCAGAAAAAGACCATGTTTGTACCCATGTTTCTAATTCTGGAATTGAAATTAATGGTAAAAATGCTATATTAGGACTTCTACCTTGTATCGAATCTAATAAAGTTTGGTATTTTAGATTACTAATAAATATGTGCTTTTCATTTTTTGGCAAATTAATAAAATCTATTCTATCTTTTGATAAATCTATTTCTTCTGGTCTCCAAAAAAAAGAAAGTTGTTTTTCTGTCAATTTTTCAAAAATTTCATATTTTTGTTGGTCATATCTTGCTATATTAACAGGTTGGCCAAAAAACATTGGTTCTTTTAACTGATTATTTTTTTTTTGCGAAAAAGTAGTGTAATTCATATTAAAAACTTATTCCATTATTTATTTTCATAAAATATATTTTATATTATTTCTGTAAATAGTAAATAAATATTATATTTTGCAAGAACCGCTTTCACAATTATCATATGATAATTTATCTAATATGTCGTTTTGTTTATCTTCTGCTCCATCACGAGTATTTTGATAATATAATGTTTTTAATCCTAATTTATATGCAATTAATAAATCTTTAATTAATTGTTTAATAGGAATTTTTTTATTTATAAATTTATTTGGATCATAATTAGTATTAGCTGATATTGATTGATCAATAAACTTTTGCATAATACCTACTAACTGTAAATATCCATTATTGTTTGGTATATCCCATAACAATTCATATTTATTTTTTAATTTTTCATATTCTGGTACTACTTGACGTAGTATTCCATCTTTTGATGATTTTATACTAATATATCCTCTAGGAGGTTCAATTCCATTTGTTGCATTAGAAATTTGTGAAGATGTTTCAGATGGCATTATTGCTGATAATGTTGAATTTCTTAAACCATATTTTTTGATTTTATTTCTTAGTTTTTCCCAGTTTAAATGTAATGGTTCCAAGCATATTTTATCAATATATTTCTTATAGTTATCTATTGGCAAAATTCCTTTTGAGTAATTTGTTTCATTAAACCATGAACATTTTCCTTTTTCTTTTGCTAGTAAACACGATGCTTTTAATAGATAATATTGTATAGATTCAAAAGTTTTGTGTGTTAAATTTTTAGCGCTTCCATCTGAATATTTTACTCCATTTTTAGCTAAATAATATGCAAAGTTTATAACTCCTATACCTAAAGATCTTCTTTTTAATGCTCCTCTTTCAGCAGATATTATTGGATATTCCTGATAATCTAATACTTCATCTAATCCTCTTACTATTAAATTTGATAGTTCTTCTAGTTCTTTTAAATTTTTAATAACACCTAAATTTATAGCAGATAATGTACACAAAGCTATTTCACCATTTTTGTCATTTATATTTTTTAGAGGTTTTGTTGGTAATATAACTTCTAAACATAAATTAGATTGTTTTAATGGTGCTATACTAGGATCAAAAGGACTATGTGTATTACTATGATCTACATTATGAATATATATTCTTCCTGTAGAAGATCTTTCTTTCATTAACAATGCAAATAAATCTATTGCTTTTACTTGTTTTTTTCTTATTTTTTTATCTTTTTCGTATTTTTCGTACAATTTTTTAAATTTTTTTTGATCAGAAAAGAAATATTCATATAAATTAGGTACATCTGATGGGCTAAATAAAGTTATTAATTCATCTTTTATCATTCTTTTGTACATTAATTTATTAATTTGCAAAGCATAGTCCATATGTCGAACCCTATTTTCTTCTATTCCTCTATTATTTTTTAATACTAGTAAATTTTTTACTTCTAGATGCCATATGGGAAAAAATAATGTTGCAGCTCCTCCTCTAACTCCTCCTTGAGAACAAGACTTCACCGCCGTTTGAAAATGTTTATAAAAAGGAATACATCCTGTATGAAATGCTTCTCCATTTCTAATAGAACTACCTAAAGCTCTTATTCTTCCCGCATTAATTCCAATTCCTGCTCTTTGTGATATATATTTAACTATACTGCTTGCTGTTGCATTAATAGAATCTAAAGTATCATCGCATTCTATTAATACACATGAGCTAAATTGTCTAGTAGGAGTTCGAACACCAGACATGATAGGAGTTGGTAATGAAATTTTAAATGTAGATATAGCATTGTAAAATTTTTGTATATATTTCATTCTGATTTTTTCTGGATATTTTGCAAATAAACATGCTGATATAAGAATATATAAAAATTGTGCACTTTCATAAATCTTACCATTTATTCTATTTTGTATTAAATATTTTCCTTCTAATTGTTTTATAGCAGCATAAGAAAAATTCATATCTCTACAATGGTCTACAAAAGAATTCATAGTTTTATAGTCTGCTATAGAATATTTTTTTAATAAATTTCTATCATATTTTCCTATTTTTACCATATATTTTACATGATCATATAATTCTGGAGGTTCAAATTTTCCATAAGCTTTTTTTCTTAAATGAAATACAGTTAATCTTGCAGCCATATATTGATAATCTGGTTGACTTTGAGATATTAAATCAGCTGTAGATTTTATAATAGTTTCATGTATATGTATAGTTTTTATACCATTATAAAATTGTATATGGGATCTTAATTCAACCTGTGAAACAGATACATTTTTAAGACCTTTAGCTGCCCAATTAAGAACTTTATGAATTTTATCTAAGTTAATTTTTTCTTTTCTTCCATCTCTTTTAGTTACTAATAAACTATCATTCATTTTTTTACCTATATTTATTTATTCCTCAAGTAAAATTTAATAATTATATTATAGTAATATTTGTGCTTTATTAATAATATTTAATTTAGTCAAACAGGATTCAGCTACTCTCTGCAAAGCAACTACATTTTCTTTATCAGTTGTTCTTATTAAGATGACTCCTTGAGTGTTTCTTTTTAATACTCCTACTTCAGATACTCTGATTCTTACTAAAGTTCCAGCATCTGTGATAATCATAATTTGATCTTTTTCGAAAACTTGTATTGCGCCTACCATTTTACCATTTTTTTTAGTTATTTTTATAGATATTACTCCTTGTGTAGATCTAGATTTAATTGGATATTCTTCAATTTTAGTCCTTTTACCATATCCTCTTTTTGTTATAGTAAGTATATTTCTATTATCTCTAGGTACTATTAATGAAACTACTCTATCATTTTTCGATATTTTAATTCCTCTCATTCCAGATGCATTACGTCCCATATTTCTAACTTTATTTTCATGAAATCTAACAACTTTACCTAGAGACGTAAATAACATAATATGATCATTTCCGTTAGTTAATGCTACACCTATTAATTCGTCATCTTCTCTTAAATTTAAAGCTATAATTCCTGCGCTTCTAGGTCTACTAAATTGATGTAGAGAAGTTTTTTTTACTATTCCGTGAGATGTTGCCATTAGTATATTGATATTATCTTTATATTTATTAATTGGTAGAATTGCTGTTATTCTTTCTTTAGAGTTTAAAGGTAGTAAATTTACTATTGGTTTACCTCTAGCTATTCTGCTTGATTCTGGTAATTGATATACTTTCATCCAATATATTATTCCTTTACTAGAAAAACATAATATTGTATCATGAGTATTTGTTACTATTAGTTTATCAATAAAGTCTTCTTCTTTAATTCTTGCTGCTGATTTTCCTTTTCCTCCTCTTCTTTGTGCTTCATAATCTGATATAGGTTGATATTTAACGTATCCTGAATGTGATAATGTGACTACTACATCTTCTTTATTTATCATGTCTTCTATATTTATATCTATAATATTTTTATTTATTTCTGTTTTTCTTTTATCTCCAAATGTTTTTTTAATATCAGTTAATTCTTGTTTTATGATGTTTATCATTTTTACAGGATTTCTTAATATTAATTTTAGTTCTTTTATTTTTTTAATTAAACTATCATATTCTTTTATGATATTTTGTTGTTCAATTTTAGTTATTTTGTTTATTTTTAAATCTAGTATTTTTTCAGTTTGTTTTTCAGAAAAATAATATTTATCTTTTGTGATGTTTTTTGCTTGTTTTTTACTTTTAAACAATTCTATTTGATTATTTTGAATTTTTTTAATTATACAATTATTTATTTTCCATCCTTTAGATAATATTATTTTTCTCGCTTCTTTAACTTCTTTAGTTTTTTGTATTAATTTTATTATATAATCTATATTATTTATAGCTATCATTATTCCTTCTAATGCATGAGCTTTATTTTTAAATTTCAATAACTCAAATATACTTCTTTTAGTTATTATTTCTTTTCTATGGTTAATAAAAGACTTTATAATTTTTTTTAAAGACATGATTTCCGGTCTGCCTTTGTTTAAAGCAACCATATTTATTCCAAAAGAAATTTGTAATTGTGTTAGAGAATAAAGATTATTTAATACTACTTCTGGAACTGATTCTTTTTTAATTTCTATTATGATGCGCATTCCTTCTTTGTCTGATTCATCTCTTAAAGCACTTATTCCATCTATCTTTTTATCTCTTATTAATTCAGCTATTTTTTCTATTAATCTTGATTTATTTACTTGATAAGGAATTTCTTGGATAACTATAATTGTTTTTTTATTTTTAGAATTAGATTCTATTTTATGACGAGACCTTATATAAATTTTTCCTTTACCTGTTTTATAGGCTGATATTATTCCTTCTTTTCCGTTTATAATACCTGCTGTTGGAAAATCAGGGCCAGGAATGTGTTCCATTAGCTTATCTACTGAAATATTATTATCTTCAATAAATGCTATGCATCCATTTATAATTTCTTTTAAGTTATGCGGAGGAATATTAGTTGCCATACCTACGGCAATACCTGAAGCACCATTAATTAATATGTTTGGTATTCTTGTAGGTAATACTTCAGGCATTTTTTCTGTTTCATCATAATTAAATACAAATTTAACTGTATTTTTTTCTAAATCACTCAATAATTCTTTTGCTATTTTAGACATACGAACTTCTGTATATCTCATAGCTGCTGCAGAATCTCCATCGATTGATCCAAAATTACCTTGACCATCAATTAACATATATCTTAAAGAAAAAGACTGAGCCATTCTTACAATTGCTTCATATACAGAAGTATCTCCATGAGGATGATATTTTCCAATAACATCACCTACTATACGAGCTGATTTTTTATACGGTTTGTTATGTTCATTATTTAACATATACATTGCGAATAAAACTCTACGGTGTACAGGTTTTAGTCCATCTCTAACATCTGGCAATGCTCTACCTATAATTACTGACATAGCATAATCTAAATAAGAATTTTTTAACTCTTCTTCAAGATTAATTTTTACAACTTCTTTAGTAAGATTATTCATACAACTTTTCTCTTAACTAATATTGAGTTTTATAAATTATTAATATAAAGTATAACATATTGAATTTACTCGGTGAATGAAAAAAAAATCAATTATTTTTCTTTTTTTTAAAAATTTTGATCTAATTTTTTATAAATAAAAATTTATTTTTAAATAAAAGATTAATAATATATTAAAATTATTTTTTGTTTTAGATATATAGTTTTTATTATATAATCAATTGATTTAAGTTATTTATTTCTTAAAGTTAAATTAAAATAAATATAAATAGAGAATAAATTATGCATAATGAAGAAATAAGTTTAATAAAAAATCTTTTTTATAGATTAAAAGAAGCTGAAATTAGTTCTAATTCTAGGGATCAGAACGCAGAAAAAATTATAAAAAACTTATTAGATAATCAACCAAATTCTCCTTACTATATGATTCAAACTATTTTGATACAAGAAGAAGCTATTAAAAAATTAAATGCAAAAATTAATCTATTAGAAAACAAAATTATATCATCTAAATCTAAAACAAATAATAAAGGTTTTTTTTCTAATATATTTGGTCGAAATAATAATGAAAATGATACATTCAATAATAAACAATATTATCCTAATAATTTAATTAATACTGAAAATAATACTCCAACGTTACAATCATCTGATGTTTCTAGTAATTCTTTTACAAGAAATCCGCGAGGCGTTTCTTCTATTGTTGGTAGCAACAATAATAATAGTTTTTTAGGAAATGCTTTACAAACAGCTACTGGTGTTGCAGGCGGAGTAGTTATGGCTAATATGTTAACTAGTCTTTTTCATAACTCCAAAAATGATGATTCTTCCAATTCAGTTAATGAATCTTCATCTGCTACTCATTTAAATAATAATGATGATCATTACTCTAATTCTTTACCCGAAAATAATACACATAAAGATTATTGTGCATTTAGTGATGATGATAATGTCAGTGATAGTTCTGATATTAATGATTTTAGTGAAGTTTATGATGATGATGATAATTTAATTTAGTTAATTAGAAAACTAGGATAGAAAAATCTATCCTAGTTTTCTTTGTTGTTTAATATTTTTCTCTTAAGTATTTTACTATACCTTCTTGCGAAGCTTTTATTCCTTTCTCTCCTTTTTTCCATTCAGCAGGGCAAACTTCTCCATTATTTTGATGAAATATTATGGCGTCTATCATTCTGATAATTTCTTTTACATTTCTTCCATAAGGTAAATCATTTACTGTTTGATGACGTATTATTCCTTTTTGATCTATAATGAAAGATGCTCTAAAAGCTACACTCATACTAGGATGTTCTACTCCATATGATTTTTGAATTTCTTTTTTAATATCAGATACCATGATATATTTTATTTTTCCTATTCCCCCATTATGTATATCAGTATTTCTCCATGCATTATGAACAAATACTGAATCACATGAAACCCCAATAATTTTTGTATTTCTTTTTTCAAACTCTCTAATTGATTTATTAAATGTAATAATTTCAGAAGGACAAACAAATGTAAAATCCATAGGCCAGAAAAATAATACAGATATTTTATTTTTAGTGTATTTTTTAAAGTTAAAATTGTTAACTATATCACCATTTTCTAAAATTGCATCTGCATTAAAATCTGGCGCTTTATTAGTTACTAGTGTCATTTTTGCTCCATATTTCAGTTTTATATAAGTTTAATTATAATAAATATATTATTTCATATTTTTAAAATTTTTTAAAATAAAAAATTTTTGATATTTTTTAATATTTGATTTAAAATATTTCTCATAACTAAAATATAGCATAACTTTATTATGTATAAAATGAAGAATTTTACTTGGAAAAAATTACTACAACCAGAAAAAAAAAAAAATATTTCAATGAAATTATTAATTTTATAAATTTAGAAAAAAAGCATAAGATAATTTATCCTCCTAATCATAAAATATTTTATTTTTTAAAGATAACTGAATTTTATAGAGTAAAAGTTGTAATAATAGGTCAAGATCCTTATTATCAAACAAATCAAGCTAACGGCCTAGCTTTTTCTGTACCTAAGGGAATTAAAATTCCTCCTTCTTTAATTAATATATATAAAGAATTAAGTAACGATATTCTTGGATGGAAATTTCCTAATCATGGATGTTTATATAAATGGGCTATTCAAGGTGTTTTTTTATTAAATACTATTTTGACAGTTGAACATGGAAAACCTTTTTCACATTCAAATGTAGGATGGAATTTTTTTACAGATTATATAATTAGTTTGATAAATAAACATTTAACTGGAATAATATTTTTGCTTTGGGGATCTAAAGCTCAAAAAAAAGTTAATTTAATAGATTCTAATAAGCATTATATTTTAAAATCTTCTCATCCTTCACCGTTAGCAGCTCACCGTGGATTTTTTGGATGTAAGCATTTTTCTAAAGTTAATAAGATATTACTTTTAAATAATCAAAAAAAAATTGATTGGTCATTAATTTAATATAATAATTTAAATTATTATATTAAATTAATGTTATGGCTATTTATTATCAGAATAATTTTTATTCATAGAAACTTCTACATGAGCTTTTCGTATCACTTTATTTTTTATAATATATCCTTTTTTTATTACATTAATAATAAAATTATTTGGAATTATTTTAGATTTTGAAAATAATATAGGTTTATGAATATTTTTGTTATATATAACATTTTTTTTATTTTCTATTTGAACTCCTAATTTGATTATGTTATCTATTAAAGATTTATATATCAACAAAATACCTTCAGTTTTATATTTTAAAGTATTATTATTTTTTTCAGTAAAATAATTTATTGTTTTTTCAAAAACATCTAAAAAATTTATTATTTTTTTTATGAATTTTTCAAAAATAATATTTTTTATGTTTTTTACATTTTTTTTTGCTTTATTTTTAATATTTATTATTTCTGCTTGAGATCTTAATCTTATTTCTTTAATTTTATTTTCTATATTTTTAATTTTTTCTTCCAATTCGACTATTTCATCTGTTATAACATTTTCTTTTTCATCTGTTATAACATTTTCTTTTTCATCTGTTATAACATTTTCTTTTTCATCTGTTATAACATTTTCTTTTTCATCTGTTATAACATTTTCTTTTTCATCTGTTATAACATTTTCTTTTTCATCTGTTATAACATTTTCTTTTTCATCTGTTATAACATTTTCTTTATTTTTTTTCATTTAATTTTTACTGATTTATAAATTATTAGTATTTAATCTATTATAAAGATTCATAATTCTGCTTGCAAGAGAATGATTTGTATAATTTTGTATAAGGATTTTAATTTAATGAAGAAATACTTTAAACGTATTGGTATAATTGGTCACCCCAGATATTCTAGTTCATTTATTACACATGAAATAATTTTTAATTGGTTGCTAACTAATAATTATGATGTTGTAGTAGAGTCTAAAATATCTAAATTTATTAAAATTAATAAACCTAATACTGGTTCTATTAGTAATATTGGTCAATATTGTGATTTAGCTATAGTTATAGGAGGAGATGGAAATATGTTACATGCTGCGCGTATTCTTTCTTCTTATGATATAAAAGTTATTGGTATTAATAGAGGTAATTTGGGATTCTTAACAGATTTAAATCCAAATACAGCTTTAAATCAATTACAATATGTTTTAACAGGAAATTTTACAATAGAAAATCGTTTTTTACTTGAAGTAGAAGTTATCAAACATAATTCTAGTTTTCATTTAAATACAGCTGTAAATGAAGTTATTTTACATCCTAAAAAGTTAGCTCATATGATTAATTTTAAAGTTTATATTGATAATATTTTTGCATTTTATCAGAGATCTGATGGTTTGATTATTTCTACACCTACTGGGTCTACTGGATATGCATTATCAGCTGGAGGTCCTATAATTTCAACATCTTTAGAAGCAATAGTTTTGATTCCAATGTTTCCTCATACATTGACCGCTCGTCCATTAGTTATTAGCAATAATAGTATTATTTGTTTTGAATATTTGGACAAAATTCATAAATTGAAAATTAGTTGTGATGGTAAAATAGTTTTTTCTATATGTAGTTTTGATACTATAACTATCAAAAAAAGTAAATATTATTTGAATTTAATACATCCTAATAATTACAATTATTTTGAAACTTTAAATTCTAAATTAAATTGGTCTACGAAATTTTTTAAGTGATTTTATATGGAGCTGGCGGGATTCGAACCCGCGTCCAAAATTTTAAATTATTAAAGTTTCTACATGCTTAGTCTATATTTTTTATTTAATTAGTTTTATTTTTATAGACAAAAATAAAACTATTTGCTTGTTTTTATTTATCATTTGAGTTTCAAGCTTACTACAAATGTTTTCTCTTTATTTATGACTTTCTATTATTTACTTAAAGAGTAAAGTAAGTTAGAAAGGCTTTTGACAGTTTTTTAAGCTGCTAGAGCGTATTTTTCTTGTTTTGCTTTTATATTTAATTTCGGTTTTTAGCGAGGCAAACCGTTCCTCGGCATGAGCTTTAATTTTTAATTATTTTGTCGAATCCAAAAATCAGCCCCTAAATGATATTTGTAATTAAAAATTGTATTAATAATAAATTATATTATAATTAGTTTTTTATTTCAATATTTTTTAATTTTATTATGGAATATTTATATGAATACGTTGGAGAAAATCAAAAAACAAATTTCTGATAATCCTATAATAATTTATATGAAAGGATCTCCAGAAAATCCCAGTTGTGGTTATTCAGCTCAAGCTGTTCAAGCTTTATCTTCTTGTGGTAAACGTTTTGCTTATGTTGATATTCTAAATAATTTAGATATTCGTAAGGAATTACCTAAATTTTCTAATTGGCCTACTTTTCCTCAAATTTGGATTAATGGAAAATTAATAGGAGGATGTAATATTATTATTGAAATGTTAAAGGAAGGTAAATTACAGAAATTAATAAATAATGCATGATTAACTGGTCATTGTTAATATAAACATATTTTTCATTAGATATTGTCTTCTTTTTTAAGAAGACTTTATCATTTTTATATTTTTTATTTTCTTTTTTTTGTTTTTGGAGGCCATCCACCTAATGTTTTCCATTTATTAACTATCTCGCAGAATAAGTTTGCTGTTTGTAATGTATCATATAAAGCAGAATGAGCTTGGTTATTATCAAATGTAATTCCAATAGATTTACATGCTTTGGCTAGTACTGTTTGACCTACTACTAATCCACTCAAAGATGCAGTATCGAATGTTGCAAAAGTATGAAATGGACTTTTAATCCCAGATCTTTTACTAGCGGCCATTATAAAACTATGATCAAAACTGGCATTATGAGCTACTATTATAGCTTTACTGCAATTATTTTTTTTAATACCTTCTTGCACTAAATTAAAAATATTTTTTATTGCTTTATATTCACTTATTGCTCCTCTTAATGGATTAAAAGGATCTATTTGATTAAATTCAATTGATTCTTCTCTTATTATAGAACCCTTAAAAGGTTTTATGTGAAAATGCAATTTATTTTCTTTTTTAATCCATCCTGATTTATCCATATTTAATGTTATAACTCCAATTTCTAATATTGCATCAGTTTGTGCATTGAATCCTCCCGTTTCTAAATCTATAACTACTGGATAAAAACTTCTGAATCTATTTTTAATTAAGTTAAATTTTTCTTGATTTATAGACATTAGATTCTCATTTAAAAATTAGAAATACTTTAATTGCTGTAAATATATTATATTATATAGTGAATTAATTTTAATATTAACATATAATTATTTTTATACAATAAAACCTGGATTGAAAATATGAGTTATATTTTACCTAAATTAGATTATGCATACGATGATTTTGAAACTTATATAGATAAAAAAACTATGTTTATTCATCATACTAAACATCATCAATCTTATATAGATAATACAAATAAAGTTTTGAAAGATTTAGGATTATCTGAAGTTTCCGTAGAAAATTTAGTTGTTAATTTAGATAAATTTGAAAAAGATAAAAAAAACTTTTTAAGGAATAACGCAGGAGGTCACTTAAATCATACATTATTTTGGAAAGGATTAAAATTAGGTTCTAATTTAAAAGGCAAGCTCAAAAATTCTATCGAAAATAATTTTAGTACGATAGATAATTTTAAGCAGCAATTTGAAAAAGTTTCTATGAATCATTTTGGGTCTGGCTGGGTATGGTTAGTTAAGAATAGTAATAATTTAAATATAATTTCTACTTCTAATCAAGATAATCCTTTAATGATAAAAAATATTAAAAATAATATTTTTAATTTTCCTATATTTGGTATTGATATTTGGGAACATGCCTATTATTTAAAATATCAAAACAGAAAATTAGATTATATAAAATCTGTATGGAATTTAATTAATTGGGATGAAGCATCAGTTCGTTTTTTAAATAGTGATTAAATTATAATTTTCAGTAATACTTCAAATTAAAAAGTATTACTGAAAATATTTTTTAAAAGTAATTTCTTTTTAAGTATTATAAAAGGATTCAAAAATTTGAATATTATAAAGATGATTGTTGGTTTAGCTAATCCTATAATAGATTATAATCATACTCGTCACAATATTGGAGCTTGGTATATAAATAAATTTGCTAAATATCATAATAAAATTATGATTGAAAAAAAAAATTTTATTGTTATTTATCAAAATTAAAAATATCCAATTCAATTATTAAAATAATTATTCCTAATACTTTTATAAATTTAAGCGGTAAATCAGTTTCTTGTATTTCTAATTTTTATAATATAGAAACAAAAAATATTCTAATAGTACATGACGATTTAAATTTATCTCCTGGAAAGATTAAAATTAGATATGGTATAAGTCATGGTGGTCATAATGGTATTAAAAGTATAATTAATAATATGAAATTCAAGTCTAATTTTTATAGGTTAAGTATAGGAATAGGACGTCCAAAATATAAAAAAGATGTTATATCTTTTGTATTAAATAAGCCAACTTTAGAAGAAAAAAAATTAATTCTAAAATCTATCAATGATGCAATATATATCACAAATCTGTGGATTAAAAACGATTTTGATTCTATAAAATCTTATTTTAATAGTTAAATATTTGTTTAAATTAATTTATTTAGATAGATAGCAATATTTTTATATTTTAAAGGACATTAATAAATATGAGTTTTAAATGCGCATTAATAGGATTGCCTAATGTTGGTAAATCTACTTTATTTAACTCTTTAACAAATTCATCAGTATCTTCAGATAATTTTCCTTTTTGTACAATTAATCCTAATGTAGGTATAGTATCATATCACGATAAACGTTTATATAATATTGCTAAAATTGTATGTCCTCAAAAAGTCTCTCCTTCCTCTATAGAATTTGTTGATGTTGCTGGTTTAGTAAAAGGAGCTCATAAAGGTGAAGGATTAGGAAATAAATTTTTAAATAATATTAGAGAAACAGATGCTTTAATACATGTAGTTCGTTGTTTTACTGATAAAAAAATATTACATGTATCAGGAAAAATAGATCCTATTAGCGATATAGAAACAGTAAATTTAGAGTTAATATTTTCTGATATAGAACGTTGTAAAAAATTTTTATCTAAGAGACATGTACATTCATCAAATAAATTTTCTAACTCTTTAGAAACCAATGTTTTAACTAAATGTTTACTGCATTTAGAAAAATTTAATATGTTGAAAAATTTTATTTTTACTAATGAAGAAAATAATATTTTAAAGCAGTTTAACTTTTTAACTATAAAACCTTTAATGTATGTTGTTAATATGAATGAACATGATTTTCTTAAAGAAAACTCATTATTTAATGAAATTTTGCTTATAGCTAAAAAAAATAATATCTCAGTTATTCCTTTATGTTTTACTCTTGAATTTGATATATCAAAAATGAAATTATTAAAAGAGCGCAGAGAATTTATTAAAGATTTAAACATTAAAGAACAAGGATTGAATAAAGTTATTAGAGAAGGTTATAAAATGTTAAATTTATTTACTTATTTTACAATGGGCAAAAAAGAAGTTAAAGCATGGACTATAACAAAAGGTATGACTGCTCCTGAAGCTGCATCAAAAATTCATAGTGATCTCAAGAAAGGTTTTATTCGCGCTAAAGTAATTTCTTATCTTGATTTTATCTCTTATAAAAGTGAAATAAAATTAAAAAAACTTGGCAAAGTTTATACTCAAGGTAAAAATTATATTGTGCAAGATGGAGATATAATTAATTTTTTATTTAATATTTAGTTTATTTAGAGAAATACAAAACTTTTATTTGTTTTGTATTTCTAATTGATTAAATAAATTATTTTTCTAATAAAAACATACGTAATTTTTTAAAATCTGGTTTCATATTATATGATAGTAATGGAATATTTTTTATTTTTTCTAGTTCTTTTGGTAAATTAATTTTTTTATTTATTATGTTTTCTACAGTATTTTTAAATTTTGCCGGATGAGCTGTTCCTAAAAATAATCCAAACTCATCTTTTTTTATTTGATCTTTCAATAATCTATATGCAATTGCTGCATGAGGCTCAGAAATGTATCCTATATTTGATAGTTCAATTATAGTTTTTTTTGTTAATTTTTCAGATACACTTCCAAATCCTAATCTTTTTAAGTCCCACTTGTTTCTTTTAAATAATTCTTCTACTCTTGGCCAATTATTTGGTTGACTTATATCCATAGCATTAGATATAGTAGAAATAGTTTTTTTTGGTTCCCACTTTCCATTTAAAAGAAATCTTGGTACTGTATCATTAATATTTGTAGAAGCTATAAATGACTTTATTGGTAATCCTATAGATTTAGCTAGTAATCCTGCAGTTAAATCTCCAAAATTACCACATGGTATAGAGATAACTAATTTTTTTCTTTTTTCTTCAGATAATAAAGCAAATGCTTCAAAATAATAACATATTTGTGCAAGCAATCTACTGATATTAATTGAATTTGCAGAATTTAATCCTGTTACTTTTTTAAGTTCTTCGTCATTAAATGCCTTTTTCACTAAGGATTGACATTCATCAAAACTACCATTGATAGCAATAGTAATTATATTATTTCCTAAAGTGCAAAATAACTTTTCTTGTAATTCGCTTATTTTTCCTTTTGGATAAAGTATTATAACTTTTACATTTTTCATTCTATAAAATGCATGAGCTACTGCAGCGCCAGTATCTCCTGATGTAGCTGTTAATATTGTGATTTTTTTGTTTTCTTTATTTAAATGTAATAATATTTGTGACATGAAACGTGCGCCAAAATCTTTAAATGCTAATGTAGGACCGTGAAATAGTTCAAGACAAGCAATGTTATTTGTTACACTAACAATTTTAGGTTTTGTAAAATTAAAAGCTTTTTTGATCTTTTCATCTAAAATAGAAAATTTTATTTCATCTCCTATAAAATAATTTAAAATTTTACTACTTCTTTCTATAAAGTTCATTTTTAATAATTTTGTTAACGTACTTTTACTAAAATTAGGTAATTGCATAGGAAAAAAAAGTCCTTGTTTTTTTCCTAAACCTAATTTTACTGCTTGGGAAAAATTTACTATTTCATTTTTATCTTTAAGGTTATAAAGTTTCATATTTGTCTCCAATTGAACGAGCACCTTTTGTATCTAAATAACATATGCGCACAAATCCTTCTTCGTTTTGTATATAATTTTTTTTCAACCATACAGCCATTTTATTAGCTATATTTATTTTATTACATATTGTAAATATTGTAGGTCCAGAGCCTGATATTCCGCATGCAATAGCTCCTATCTTTTTTGCTGCTTTTTTTACAGATGAAAAGTTTGGTATTAATTTTTTTCTATATGGTTCTGCTATTATATCTTTCATCATTATTGCTGCTAAATCTGATTGTTGAGTATAACTTGCGTGAATAAATCCAGCTAAATATTTATTTTGTTGAACTATTATATTTTTATCATATTTATTAGGTAATAAAGCTCTTGCTTTTGCTGTAGATATTTCTATACCTGGCCAAGCTACAACCCATATCCATTCCTTAAAAATAGGTATATTTTGACTTATTATTTTTTCTTGACCTATTATTAATTGTAAACCTCCTAAGTAACATGGAGATACATTATCATAATGAATACTTCCTGCTATGGATCCTTCTATTTCTCCCATTAAGGATAGTAATCTTAATTTTGTTAGTGGTTTTCCGAAAAAGTTATTCATTGCTACTAAACTAGCAACAACAGAACATGCGCTAGATCCTAAACCAGAACCTATTGGCATATTTTTTTCTAATTTAATAGATATTGGTGTTATTTTTTTATCTATGATTTTGCAAAATTTTTTCCAGCATTTCCAAACAATATTATTCTTATAATTTTTTGGTAATTTTTTAGAAAATTTACCTTCATTTATTAAATTGAATTCTGTTGATTTTTCTATAGTTACACAATCTCCTAATAAATTACCATTTATTGGTGAAACTGCTGCACCTAAAATATCAAATCCAACATTTATATTACCTATTGAAGCCGGTGCATAAATTTTTATCATTATTAAACTCTTAACCTCTATGATAGAGTACGTAATATATCAGTGAATACTCCTGCAGCAGTTACTTCATTTCCTGCGCCATATCCTCTAATAACTAAAGGTATAGGTTGATAGTATTTAGTATAAAATGCTAACGCATTTTCTCCATTTTTTATTTTATACAAAGGATCATTATTATTAACAGAATCTATTTTAACATGACATGAACCATTTTTATTAATTATTCCTATAAATCTTAATACTTTTCCTTTTGTGTGAGCTTTTTTTACTTTAATAGAAAAAAATTCATCTAACTCTTTTAATTTTTTCATGAAAATTTTTGTGTTTGATATTTCTTTAAATTCTTTCGGTAGTAATGGTTCAATTTTTATATCTTTTATTTCTAGATTATATCCAGCTTCTCTAGCTAAAATTAACAGTTTTCTTGCAACATCTATACCTGACAAATCATCTTTAGGATTAGGTTCTGTATAACCTAAAATTTTTGCTTCTTTTGTTGCTTCCGATAATTTTACTCCTTCATCTAATTTACCAAATATATATGAAAGTGATCCGGATAAAATACCTCTAAATTTAATTAACTGATCTCCAGAATTCATTAGATTTTTTAAGTTTTCTATTATCGGTAGTCCTGCGCCAACATTGGTATCATACAAAAATTTACATTTATATTTTTTAGTTTCTTTTCTTATATTTTTATAATATTCCATCTCTAAAGTATTAGCTTGTTTATTGGATGTAACTATATTGCATTTTTGTTTAATTAATTCTAAATACTTATATGCTATTTTATTGGAAGATGTACAATCTACTATTATTGGATTATACAAATCATATTTTTTTATTTTTTCTATTAATTTTTTAATATCAAATATATTATTAGATTGTTTGAATATTTGACTCCATTTTTTAATATCAATGCCATCTGAATTTGTTATTATTTTTTTTGAATTTGCTATACCACATATTTTAAATTTTATATTACTTTGCTTCAAATATTTATTTTGTTTTTTTATTTGATTTAATAAAGCTTTACCTACTCCACCTATTCCTATTAAAAATATTTCTGATATTTTTTTATTATAAAAAATTTCTTTATGAATTTTTTCTACTATTATTTTATTATCTTTTTCGCTTATTATTAATGAAATAGAGTTATTAGATAAACTTTGTGATAATGCTATTATATTTGCTTTCATTTTATCTAAAATACAAAAACATTTTATGAATATATTTTTATTAAGATTTATTTTATTCCCAATTATAGATATTATAGATAAATTTTTTATAATCTCTATTTCATGTATTAATTTTTGTTTTATTTCAGCTTTAAATTCTTTATTAAGTATTTTAAATGTTTTTTTTGTTTCTTTTTCTCTTATACAGAAACTAATACTATGTTCTGATGATGATTGTGTTATTATAATAATATTTATTTTTTCTTTATGTAACTTATCGAAAACACGTTTTGATATTTTCGTTTTGCTTTGCATATAGTTATTTTTTCCTACAACATTAAATATAACTACATTATTTATGCTAGTAATTCCTTTGATCTTATTTTTTGTATTTTTATTTTTGCAAATTAAAGTACCTTTAAAATTAGGATTATTTGTATTTTTAATTACGCATGGAATATTATAATCTAATATCGGTAATATTGTTTTTGGGTGTAAAACTTTTGCTCCAAAATATGATAATTCTAAAGCCTCTTTATATGATATTGTTTTTAGTAGTTTTGTATTTTTTACTTTATTTGGATCTGATGTATATATTCCATTAACATCTGTCCATATCTCACAACTATTTGCTTTTAGACATACTGCTAGTATGGATGCTGAATAGTCTGATCCATTTCTTCCTAAAACTACTAACTCTTTACTTTTATAACCAGCGATAAATCCCGCCATTAGTATAATATTTTTTTTAAAAATTTTAATTTTATTAAAATTTTTTATTGATTTATATATATTTACACTTGCATCAAGATAATTTTTATTTGCTGAAATATATTTTATTGGATTAATTATTGTTGCACTTTCTTTTTGGGATTTTAGTAGTCTATACATTATATATATAGATATTATCTCACCTTTTGATATTATTTTTGCATAGATTTTATCTGGACATATATTTAATAATTGTATTCCAGTAATCATTTTTTTGATTTTTGTGAATTCTAGATTTATTTTATTTTCTGTTTTTTCAATTTCAAAGTCTTTATTTTTATCTTTTATTTCTTTTATTATTTTTAAAAAAATTTTTTTATTATCTTCTATTATTTCTTTACACTCCTCATTATTTACAGACTTTTTTATTAATAGTTCAAAATTATTTGTAGTTTTAGCTGGTGCTGATAATACAACTGCTATCTGTACTTTTTTTGTTTCATTTATTATTATGTTAGCTACATCTAAAAACTTTTTTGAGTTTGCTAAAGATGTTCCGCCGAATTTTAAAATTTTCATATTTTTTATTTCTCTTAATTTTATTATAAAAAAACCCGTATTTTATACGGGCTTTGATATTTTTATTATGTGTTTTCAGCCCACATTTTATATTTGGAGTTTTAATTAAAATTATTTTACAGTTAGGCTGTTAATATACATATTATTTTGTTTATATTTTTATTTAAATTATTTTTATTTGATTTTTTATTTTTTTTATAAAATATTTTAGCATTTATTTTAATATAATAAATATACTTAAATTGTTTATATTTTTAAATATTAAAATTAATGTATTTGTTTTTTATTTAAAATTTGTTTTATATTTTTTGTCAATTGTATTATTGTACATATATTTCTTTATTATGATATAATATCATGATTTTTTAAAGTAACATTATTAACTAAAATTTTATGAATCATACTGTTGAAATGATAATTTCAAAAAAAGAACTTCAAAATCGCATTAAAGAATTAGGGAAACAGATTACTAATAACTACAAAAATAGTAATAGTAAGATGGTATTAGTGGGCTTACTTAAAGGTTCATTTATGTTTATGGCTGATTTATGTAGAGCAATTGATATTGACCATTCAGTAGATTTTATTACAACTTCTAGTTATGGTAAAGGTATGATATCTAATCATAATGTTAAAATATTAAAAGATTTAGAAGAAGATATTTTTGATAAAGATGTAATTATTGTTGAGGATATTATTGATTCTGGAAATACTCTTAATAAAATAGTTAGTATTTTACATTTAAGGAAACCTAAATCTTTAGCTATTTGTACTTTATTAAATAAACCTGGTTATCGTGATTTGAATTTTAGTATTGATTATATTGGTTTTTCCATAACTAATGATTTTATGGTTGGATATGGAATTGATTATGCTCAATGTTATCGTCATTTGCCATATATTGGTAAAGTAGTATTATTTAAATAAAAATATAAATTTAAATATATAAATAAAAAGCTATTTATAATATTTTATATCATAAATAGCTTTTTATTTATATATTTAAATTTATATTTTTATAAATTTACTTTTATATTATCTATTAGTCTAATATTTTTTATTATTACTGATAAAAATACTATAATTTTTTTGCTATTTTTAGAGAATGGTGCTAGAGATTTTCTATCAGATACTTTTAATAAATCTATTACAAATCCTTTATTAGTTAATTTTTTCCTTGATATAAGTAATATTTCTTTAATATTTTTTTGTCTTTTTTTGATCTCTTTTTTTATATACTTTAAATTTTTATATATATCTAATGCTAACATAAATTGTTTTTTTGTTAAATGTATATTTCTAGAACTTATTGCTAAACCATTTTTATGTCTTATAGTAGGTACGCTTATTATTTTAATATCATAATTCATATCATTTACTAAATTTTTTATTATAAATAATTGTTGGTAATCTTTTTCTCCAAAAAGAGCTATATTTGGTTGTATTATATTAAATAATTTAGCTATAATTGTAGTTACTCCCCTAAAATGTTTTTTTCTTTTTTTACCTTCTAATATATTAGACAAATAAGGTACTTCAACAAAAGTATGTAGAGATTTTGTTTTTTTTAGTATTTGTTTTTCTTTTGGATAAAATATAATATCAACATTATTTTTTTTGAGAAGATTAAAATCTTGTTCTATGGTACGTGGATAGTTTTTTATATCTTTTTCATTGTTAAACTGCATAGGATTTATAAATATACTTACTATAGTAATGTTTGTTATTTCTTTTGCTTTTTTTATTATAGATAAGTGACCTTTATGTATATTTCCCATTGTAGCTACCAGAGAAATACTCTTATTTTCCATTTTTATTTTTTTAATTATTTTTTTATTTTCTCTATTTCTTTAATAATTTTCATATAATTATTTCTTAAAAAAAACTATGTTCTTTACTAGGATAAATTTCTAATTCTACTTCTTTTATGTATTTTTTTATAGATCGTATAATATTTTTTTTATTATTTGAAAAAATTTTTACAAATTTTGGAATTTTACCTTCTGTTAAACCCAAAGCGTCATGCATAACTATCACTTGGCCATCTGTATATTTACCTGCTCCTATACCTATTATTGGAATTTTTACTTTTTCTGTTATTTTTTTAGCTAATTTATAAGGAACACATTCTATTAATATGATTTGAGCTCCTGCTTTTTCTAAAGATAATGCTTCTTCTAAAATTTTATTTGCTGAATCTATTGTATTACCTTGAACTTTATAATTACCTAAAATATTAATAGATTGAGGTTTTAATCCTATGTGAGCACACACAGGAATTGATCTTTCTGTAAGTTTTTTTATAGTATTTTTTAACCATTTTCCTCCTTCTATTTTTACCATATTTGCACCTGATCTTATTATTTTTGATGCATTTTCATAAGACAATTCTTTTGTCGAATATGACATAAATGGTAAATCTGATATAATAAATGCATTAGGAGATCCTTTTCTTACTGCTTTTGTATGATATATTATATCTTTAGTTGTTACAGATATTGTTGATTTATTTCCTTGAAAAGTCATACCTAAAGAATCTCCAACTAACATTATTTTAATTCCGTCATTATAAAATATTTTAGAAAATGTATAGTCATATGTTGTTATTACAGCAAATTTATATTTCTTTTTTTTCCACTTGTATATATCTTTTATATTTATAGAGTTCATTTTTTTAGCCTTTATTACAATAAAATTATTTTTTAAATCTTATTTTAATAAACTATTTATTTAATGAATTATATTTATAAAATAAAAACATTTTATAAATAATATTTTATTTAAAATAATTATTTTTTAATAAACAAAAATAAGGGTAAATATTTTTTTTACTTAATTTTTTAGAAATTAAATGTATTGATTCTCCTTCAGGGGTTTTTATATTAGAATTTATTTCTAATATAGGTGTTATTACAAATGATCTATTTTTCATATCATAATGAGGAATTGTTAGTTTTTTGTTATTGATTGTAAAATTTTCAAATAAAATAATATCTATGTCTATTGATCTAGAATCCCATTTAAATTTTGTGCGAATTCTTCCTTGTTTTTTCTCAATTTTATTAATGTAATGTAGAATTTTATATGGATTTAATTTGGTTTTAATTAAAATAACAGCATTTAAATAATTTTTTTGTTTTTTTATACTTTTATAAGGTTTAGAATAATATATTGTTGATATATCAATTATTTTGCTATATGGAATATTTTTTATATTTATTATAGCATTTATTATTTGTTTTATTGGGTTATTAATATTACTTCCTATAGATAAATATACACTTTTCATTTGTTTTTTATTAAATTTTATTTATTTTTATATTAAAATTATAAAAACTATCAATAACTTCAATAATTATTGATAGTTAAAACAAT
The DNA here is from genome assembly GCF_964059055.1 of Buchnera aphidicola (Neophyllaphis podocarpi). NCBI lineage: Bacteria > Pseudomonadati > Pseudomonadota > Gammaproteobacteria > Enterobacterales > Erwiniaceae > Buchnera > Buchnera aphidicola. Next base: position 194,821 of record NZ_OZ060386.1, read on the forward strand.
AAATTTTTTTATCCGTTAATTTGTTTTTTTTTTATTTCTTCTAATGTTTTACAATCAATACATAGATCAGCTGTAGGATGAGCTTCTAATCTCCTTATTCCTATTTTTACTCCACATAATTCACAAAAACCAAAATTATTTTCTTTTATTTTTTTTAGCGTATATTTTATTTTCTTTAATAGCTTTCTTTCTCTATCTCTATTTCTTATTTCTATACTAAATTCTTCTTCTTGTACTGCTCTATCAACAGGGTCAGGAAAATTTATTGATTCGTTTTTTATATAAGATAAAGCTGAACTACTTTCTTTTTTAATTTTATTGTCCCATGCTTTAAGTATTTTTTTGAAATGGTTAATTTGCAATTTACTCATATATTCTTCTCCATTTATTTGTTTATATGGTTTTACTCCCGCAATATTTAAAATACTTAATATAGATGATTTATTATTTCGTTGTTTTTTCATATTTTCTCTTATATAATATTTTGTAATTATAAATTTTTAATCATATTATAATATTTTAACTTTTAAAATGCTTAAAATTAAATAAATTTAAATTTTATTTGATACAATAAAATTTAAATTTTTGATTTTTTTAGTATTATAAATACTATATAGATTATACTTAATCTAAATTAAAATAGTAAATATAATCTCTATAGGAAAAATTTAATGAAATTTGCTTTATGTATAGAATATAATGGTAGTAATTACCATGGTTGGCAAATACAAAAAGGTTTATCTAGCATTCAAAAAGAATTAGAATTTGTTTTGTCAAAAATTGCAGGGCAAAAAATATTAGTTCATTGTGGAGGTCGAACAGATAAAGGAGTACATAGTTTAGGTCAAATAGTACATTTTGAAACAAGTGTTATACGCAAAGATTATTCCTGGTTGATTGGTATAAATTCTCATCTTCCAAAAGATATTGTAGCTCATTGGATTAAAATTGTTCCTAGTTATTTTCATGCTCGTACCAGCGCTATTAATCGTTATTATAGATATTATATATATAATAATAAAATTAGAACTGCATTAAATTATAATAAAGTAACTCATATTTATAAAAAATTGGATTTAGATCTTATGTTACAGGCTTCTAAATTGTTTATAGGAGAGCAGAATTTTAATTCATTTAGATCTTCTTATTGCCAGTCAGTTAGTTCATTTAGAAATGTATTGTATATAAATGTTAAAAGAGATAATTTTTTTATAATAATTGATATTAAAGCAAATTCTTTCTTACATAATATGGTTAGAAAAATAGTAGGTTCTTTAATAGAAATTGGTTCTAAAAATAAAAATATAAATTGGATTGAATATATTCTTAATAGTAGCAAAAAAGTATATGTTCCTACAGCTCAATCATCTGGATTATATTTAGTATCTATAGAATATCCTTCTGAATTTAATTTTCCTCTTATGCAATCAAATTTTATTTTTTGAATTTATTTTTTGTATTTTTGATTTTATTTATTTTACAAATCATAAAATTTTAATGTAGTTTATTAAATCTAATAATTTTTATTAATAAAATTATTTTTTTTGAATATAAAATATATTTCTATTAAAAATTTAGCTCTTAATTTGTTTATTTTTAAAATTTGAGATTATGCATTCATATTAAGTTATAAGAAGAGAAATATAAATGAGTAGATTATATAAGATACTAATATTTTTTTTAATAAAGATACTATTTATAATATTTATATTTATATTTTACGGTTTATTTTTATATAATAAAATACATAATTTTATTGATGGTAAAATCTGGAATTTACCATCATATATTTATAGTCGTACTATAGAATTTACTGTAGGTTCTGCTTTTAGCAAAGAGAAAGTAATTTCAATTTTAGAGTGTAATTATTATCACCAATCTATTAATTTAACACATCCAGGGGAATTTGTTATTCATAAAGATAGCATAGATTTAATTAGACGTTCATTTAATTTTCCAAATCAATTTGAAAATAAAATTTATGCACGTATTATTTTTCAAGGCAATTGGATTATTAAAATCAAAAATTTATATGATGATACTAATATAAAATTATTAAAACTAGATCCTAAATTGATAGGGTTATTAAATTTCAATAATAATCATCAACGTTTATTTTTTCCTATTTCTGAATTTCCTAGTGTTTTAATTAATATGTTATTAGCTACAGAAGATAAAAATTTTTATACTCATGATGGTATTAGTTTTTATTCTATTTTGAGAGCTTTCATAGTAAATATTTATGCTGGAAAAACTATACAAGGAGGCAGTACTTTAACTCAACAATTAGTCAAGAATTTTTTTTTATCGCATGAAAAATCTTTTTTACGAAAATTAAATGAAGTGTATATGGCTGTTATTATGGAATTTTGTTATAGTAAGAATCGTATTTTAGAACTTTATCTTAATGAAGTTTATATGGGTCAAGTCAATAATAATGAATTGCATGGTTTACCTTTAGCTAGTATTTATTATTTTGGTTCTTATATAAATGAATTAAATATTGATCAATATGCTTTATTAGTTGCTATGGTAAAAGGAGCTTCTTTGTATAGCCCGTGGAATAATATTACTTTATCTTTACAGAGAAGAAATTTAGTTCTTTTTTTAGCATTAAAAAATAAAGTAATTAATCAATTTGTTTATAATAAAAATGTTTTATTGCCTATTAATGTTTATTATAAAAATGATGTAATCAAACCAGCACCGTCCTTTATTCAATTAGTTAAGTATGAATTATTATATAAATTAAAATATTCAATTGAATACTTAAATGGATTAAAAATTTTTACTACTTTTGATCCTTTATCACAGTATAATGCAGAAAAAGCTGTTAAAAATGTTATACCTTTATTGAATAAAAAACAAAATTTGTCAGATTTAGAAACTGCAATGGTTATTGTAAATAAATTTACTGGTGCTGTTAATGGTATCTTGGGAGGATCTAATCCAGAATTTGCGGGATATAATAGAGCTTTACAAGCCAGACGTTCTATAGGTTCTTTGGCTAAACCTGTAATTTATTTAACCGCATTATCTGAACCATATAAGTATGGTTTAAATACTTTACTTAAAGACGAACCATTAGAAATAAAATTAGATAATTTTAATATTTGGAAACCTTTAAATAATGATTGTAAATTTAGTAAACAGATAATTTTACTAGATGCTTTATCTTATTCTGTAAATATACCTACTGTTAATTTAAGTATTTCTTTAGGTTTTAAAAAACTTATAAAATCATGGATTTTACTAGGTATTTCGAAAAAACATTTGAACTATTTTCCTTCTGCTTCTTTAGGAGCTATTAATCTAACTCCATTTGAGATTTCACAGGTTTTTCAAACTATTGCAAATAAAGGTAAAAAATCTATTTTATTCTCTATTGATTGTATAATGAATAATAATCAAAAAATAATTTACAGTCATGTATATAAATATAATCAAGTTATTTCTCCTCAGGCATCTTATTTAATTTTATATGCTATGCAGCAGGTTGTTGCTAATGGTACTGCTCGTAGCTTAAATAATCTATTTCCTAATTTTGGTATAGCAGCAAAAACAGGTACAACAAGTAATTTAGTAGATAGTTGGTTTGCTGGAATTAATTTTGATCAAGTAGTCTTAACTTGGATAGGTAGAGATAATAATAAAACTACTAAGCTTTATGGAGCTTCTGGTGCAATGAAAATTTATTCTAGTTATTTAAATGGAATATATCCTTTGCCTTTAATTCTAATTCCTCCTAAGAATATTCAAATGTTTTTTGTAGATAGATTAGGGCATATTATTTGTGTAAGAAATCATTCTAAAAACAGAATTTTACCTATTTGGCTATTTAACTTGAATAAATATTGTAAAATTAAAAATAGTGATATTTTTGATAGCATACATACAAAAAAATTTAATTTTTTTAAATTTTTGTTTAAATAAAATTAATAGCACCTTATTTTATTTGAAATCTATTTTATAGAGATTTGTTTATGAAATTGATAAAATTTTTATCTAAAATATTTAAAAATTATAGTAAAACTTTTTTAGAGAAAATGTATAAAAAATTAAATAAAATCAATAATTTGGAATCTTATTTTAAAAAGATGAAAGATAGTGATTTTAAATTAAAAACTATAAAATTACGTAATAGTTTAAATAATGGTGATACGTTAAATTCTATTCTCCCTGAAGCGTTTGCAATGGTCAGAGAAGCTAGTAGTCGTGTATTTGGTATGAGGCATTTTGATGTACAGTTAATAGGCGGAATGGTATTAAATAATCAATGTATTGCTGAAATGAGAACTGGAGAAGGAAAAACTTTAACAGCTACATTACCAGCATATTTAAATGCATTGACTGGTAAAGGAGTTCATATAGTTACAATGAATGACTACTTAGCAAAAAGAGATGCTGAAAGAAATAGACCTCTATTTGAGTTTTTAGGTCTAACTGTTGGTATTAATTTATCGGGAATGTCAAATTACTTAAAAAGAAAATCTTATTCTGCAGATATAACCTATGCTACTAATAATGAATATGGTTTTGATTATTTACGCGATAACATGATTTATTCCTCAAAAGAAAAAGTACAGAGAAATCTACACTATGCATTAATAGATGAGGTAGATTCTATTTTAATAGATGAAGCTCGAACTCCATTAATCATATCAGGTTTATTAAAAAATAATTTAAGTATATATCAAAATATCGATGAAATTATACCTAATTTAATACGTCAAGATAAAGAAGATTCTGATATATTTAATGGTAATGGACATTTTTCAGTAGATGAAAAAACTAAACAAATTAATTTAACTGAAAGAGGTTTATTAAAAATAGAAAAAATTTTATTAAAAAGACATATTATAAAAGAAAGTTCATCTCTTTATTCTGATAAGAATATAATTTTATTACAGCATATTATTTCATCTTTGCGCGCTCATATATTATATACTAAAAATGTAGATTATATTGTAAAAAATGATGAAGTAATTATAGTTGATGAGCATACTGGTCGTACTATGCCAGGTAGACGTTGGTCTGACGGGCTACATCAAGCTATAGAAGCTAAAGAAAAAGTTACAATAAGGCACGAAAATCAAACTTTAGCATCTACAACTTTTCAAAATTATTTTAGATTATATGAAAAATTATCTGGAATGACAGGTACAGCCTGTACCGAATCTTTTGAATTTAAATCAATTTACAATTTAGATACAATAATAATTCCTACTAATCGTCCAATGATTCGTAATGATATGCCTGACTTGGTTTATATCACAGAAAAAGAAAAAATATATGCCATTATAAATGGTATAAAAAATTGTATAAAAAAACAACAACCTGTATTAGTAGGTACTATATCTATTGAAAAATCTGAATTAATATCAAGAGAATTACTTAAATTAGGAATAAATCATAATGTTTTGAATGCTAAATTTCATGCTAAAGAAGCTGATATAATTTCCCAGGCAGGTAAACCTGGCGCTGTAACTATTGCAACTAATATGGCTGGTAGAGGTACTGATATAGTATTAGGAGGAAGTTTAGAATCTGAATTAAAATTGAATAAAAATTTAGATAAAAAACAAGAAAAAAAAATAAAAAAAACTTGGAAAAAAAATCATTTAATCGTTTTATCTGCAGGAGGATTACATATTATAGGTACTGAAAGACATGAGTCTAGAAGAATAGATAATCAGTTGCGAGGCAGATCAGGTCGTCAAGGGGATAATGGATCTTCTCAATTCTATTTGTCTATGGAGGATTCATTAATGAGAATTTTTGCATCTAATAAAGTTATTACTATGATGCGTAAGCTAGGAATCAAATCTGGACAATCTATAAATCATCCTTGGGTTACTAAAGCAATCTCTAATGCTCAAAAAAGAGTTGAAAATAGAAATTTTGAAATTCGGAAACAATTATTAGAATATGATAATATATCTAATGATCAACGCTGCATAATATATAATTATAGGAATCAACTAATTAATACAGATAATATTAATTATGTTATATATAATATATTAGAAGATGTTATAAATTTTGTATTTTCTACTCATACTAAATTTAATAAAAAAAAAGATATAATTGATATCGTGAATTTAAAACATCAATTAAAACATGATTTTAATTTAAATTTACCTATTTCTTCTTGGTTTAAAAAACATAAATTGAGAACTGTGATTAATAGAACTATTAATTATATTAAATTATTCTTAAAATATAAAGAAGTAATAATTACTTCAAAAAAAATGAGAAAATTAGAAAAAGAAATTATGTTACAGAATTTAGATTTATGTTGGAAGGATCATTTATCATCTATGGATTATTTACGTCAAGGTATTCATTTAAGGGGTTACGCACAAAAAGATCCTAAACAGGAATATAAGAAAGAATCTTTTTTGATGTTTATTAATATGATAAAAACATTAAAATATTACTTAATTTCTAATTTAAGTAGATTAGATGTTATATAGTTATGTATTGTTAATATAAAAATTTTAGATAAAGTTTATATATAATATTTTTAATAAAAATTTCATATACGTAATTAAATATTTTTAAAATTATTTCATTTTTTTAATAAAAGATAAATTTATATATTTTTTATTAAGTTGATGTATTATTGATTTTATTTTTCTAATATCTCCGTTGTTTATTATAATATCATTTGCAAAAGAATTTCTTTTTTCTCTAGTTATTTGATAGGATATAATTTTTTTAATATTTTTAATATTTTCTTTATCTCTTTTAATAATTCTATTAATTTGAATTTTTGGATCTATATCTATTACTAATATTCTATCTACTTTTTTGTATAATTTTTTTTCTATTAATAAAGGTGTTACCCATAAACACCAGTTTTTTTTTACCTTTTTAATTTTTTCTGTGATTTTTTTATTTACTAATGGATGCAAAATACTTTCTAACCATTTTTTATTATTTATCGAAGATAAAAAAAATTTTTTTAGTAAATTGAAATTGATTTCTTTATTTTGTTTTAAGCCAAGTTTTTTATTTATTATTTTTTTTACTTTTTTATTATAATGTAAGATTTTTTTATTTTCAATATCAGAATCAATAACGTCTATTCCTATTTTTTTGAATTCGTTTGATATTGTTGTTTTTCCAGAACATATTCCTCCTGTCATTGCTACAATAAAAGTCATTTTTTTAGTTTTCTAATATGTTAAAAATATATTTAAATTATAGTTTAAATATATTTTTTATAAAGGTATTTTATGTAATAATTTTATTGTTATTATAAGGATAATATTATGCGTATTGAAGAAGATATTAAATTAGGATTTAAAGATGTATTAATTAGGCCTAAACGTTCTCTGCTCAAAAGTAGATCACAAGTAGAATTATCTCGTAATTTCATTTTCAAATATGCTAAATATTCTTGGTCAGGAATTCCTATTATAGCTTCTAATATGGATACTATAGGAACATTTAATATGGCTAGGGTTTTATCCTCTTTTAATTTATTAACTGCTATAAATAAATATTACTCTATAAAAGAATGGTATATTTTTATAAAAAAAACATCTCATAAAATATTAAATAATATTATTGTATCTACAGGAATATCTCATGATGATTTTATGAAAATTAAAAAAATTTTCTCTTTATCTAAAGATTTAAATTATTTATGTATTGATGTTGCTAACGGATATTCTGAGCATTTTGTTTCTTTTGTTAATAAAGTTAGAGATCATTTTCCTGATAAGATTATATGTGCTGGTAATGTTGTTACAGGAGAAATGGTTGAAGAATTAATATTATCTGGAGCTGATATTGTTAAAGTAGGCATTGGTCCTGGTTCTGTATGCACTACTAGAATTAAAACTGGAATAGGTTATCCTCAACTTTCGGCTATAATAGAATGTGCTGATGCAGCTCATGGATTAAAAGGACAAATTATTAGCGATGGTGGATGTTCTGTTACTGGTGATATAGCAAAAGCATTTGGCGGTGGTTCTGATTTTGTTATGCTTGGCGGTATGCTAGCTGGTCATTATGAATGCAATGGAAAAATTATTACTACAAATAATGGAAAAAAATTTATGTTATTTTATGGTATGAGTTCAGAATCTGCTATGAATATACATGTTGGAGGTGTTGCTAGCTATAGATCTGTAGAAGGTAAAACTGTTAAATTACCTTTTAAAGGTAGTGTTGAAAATACTATTTATGATATCTTGGGAGGTTTAAGATCAACTTGTACTTATGTTGGAGCTGGAAATTTAAAAGAACTAACTAAAAGAACTACTTTTATTCGTGTAAATGAACAAGAAAATTTAGTTTTTGATAACAAAAAAGATTTTTAGAAATTATATTTAAATTTATATGAATTAAATTTTATTTTTAATTTTAATTTTTAATGCAATTTAAATATATTTAATTTTATTTAAAATTAAATATTTAATTTTTTTGATTATTTAAACAAGAGGAATAATACTGCTTATGTCAGAATTTTTATATAATGACGTAGATCCAATTGAAACTAATGATTGGTTACAAGCAATAGATTCTGTGATCAGAGAAGAAGGTATTGAAAGAGCTAATTTTATAATAAAAAAACTATTACATAAAATTAATATAAAAAAAAAACTCTTATATCCAGTTTTAGGAATTAGTAATTATATAAATACTATACCTAATTCTGAAGAACCTAAATATCCTGGAAATCTATTTATAGAAAGAAAAATACGTTCTATAATAAGATGGAATGCTATAGCTATGGTATTAAAAGCTTCCAATAAGGATTTAGATTTAGGAGGTCATTTGTCTTCTTTTCAATCTTCTGCAACCATTTATGAAGTATGTTTCAATCATTTTTTTCGTGCTCATAATAAATATGATGGAGGAGATTTAGTTTATTTTCAAGGTCATATATCTCCCGGAATATATTCTAGAGCATTTTTAGAAGGTAGGTTATCAGAAGATCAAATAAACAATTTTAGACAAGAAGTTGATGGTAATGGATTGCCTTCTTATCCTCATCCTAAGTTATTACCAAATTTTTGGCAATTTCCTACAGTATCTATGGGTCTTGGTCCTGTTTGTGCTATATATCAAGCTAAATTTTTAAAATATTTAAATAACAGGTCTTTAAAAGATACTAGCAAACAAACTGTTTATGCTTTTTTAGGAGATGGTGAAATGGATGAACCTGAATCAAAAGGTGCCATTTCTATTGCTTCTAGAGAACAATTAGATAATTTAATTTTTATTATTAATTGTAATTTACAGAGATTAGATGGTCCAGTTATTGGTAATGGTAAGATTATTAATGAATTAGAAAGTATTTTTTTGGGTGCAGGATGGGAAGTTATTAAAGTAATATGGGGTGATAAATGGGATAGCTTGTTAGCTAAGGATTCTAGTGGAAAATTAATTCAATTAATGAATGAAACTTTAGATGGTGATTATCAAAATTTAAAATCTAAAGATGGAAAATATGTTAGAAAAAATTTTTTTGGAAAGTATAAAGAAACATTAAATTTAGTAAAAGATATGACTGATGATGAAATTTGGAAATTAAATAGAGGTGGTCATGATCCAAAAAAAATTTATGCTGCAATTAGTAAAGCAAAACAAGTTATTAATAAGCCAACATTAATATTAGTACATACTATAAAAGGTTATGGTTTAGGTAAAATTGCAGAAGGTAAGAATACTGCTCATCAACTAAAAAAAATAAATACAAAAGATATATATAATATAATTAATCGTTTTGATATAAATAAAAAAGATATTGATGTTAAAAATATTAACTTTATTTCTTTAAAGAAAAATTCTGAAGAATATAATTATCTACATAATCAGCGTAATAAACTTTGTGGTTATATTCCATATAGATTGTCTAATTTTAGCAAGAAATTAATTCTTCCTTCTTTAGATGATTTTAATTCTTTATTAATAGAACAAAAAAGACATATTTCAACTACCATAGCTTTTATTAGAGTTCTAAATATAATTTTAAGAAATGAATTTATTAAAAATTTGATAGTTCCAATTATTGCTGATGAAGCTCGTACTTTTGGTATGGAAGGTTTATTTCGAAAAATAGGAATTTATAATTTTAATGGTCAAAAATATACTCCTCAAGATAAAGAACAATTAGCATATTATAAAGAAGAAAAAAATGGTCAAATTTTACAAGAAGGTATAAATGAATTAGGTGCTGCTGCATCTTGGTTAGCAGCTGCAACTTCTTATAGTACTAATAATTTTCCTATGATTCCATTTTATATATATTATTCTATGTTTGGTTTTCAAAGAACAGGAGATTTATTTTGGGCAGCTGGCGATCAACAAGCTAGAGGATTTTTAATAGGTGCTACTTCAGGAAGAACTACATTAAATGGAGAAGGTTTACAACATGAAGACGGTCATAGTCATATATATTCTTTGACAATTCCAAATTGTATTTCTTATGATCCTGCTTATGCTTATGAATTTGCTGTTATTATAAATTACGGTTTATCTAAAATGTATGGTACTTCTCCAGAAAATGTTTATTTTTATATAACTACTACGAATGAAAATTATTATATGCCCGAAATGCCTAAAAATTCTATAGAAGGAATATGCAAAGGTATGTATAAATTAAAAAGGATAACAAACAATAATAGTTTTATCAATATTCAATTAATGGGATCAGGTGCAATTTTGCGACATGTACTTATAGCTAGTAAAATTTTATTAAAAGATTATAATATTAGTTCTGACATATACAGTGTTACTTCATTCACTGAACTAGCTAGAGATGGTTATGATTGTGATAGATGGAATATGTTGCATTTAGATCAAAAACCAAAAGTTCCTTATGTATCTCAAATTATGAATAACTCTCCAGCTATTGCCGCAACTGATTATATGAAGTTATTTGCTGAACAAATAAGAAATTATATTCCTTCTAATTCATATAAAGTTTTAGGTACTGATGGTTTTGGTCGCTCCGACAGTAGAAAAAAATTACGTAATTATTTTGAAATAGATGCTTCTTATATTGTAGTTTCTGCTTTATTTCAGTTGTTTAAAAACAATAATATAGAAAAACATGTAGTTTCTAAAGCAATTAAAAAATTTAATATTGATATTAATAAGATAAACCCTAGATTAGCATAGAGTAATTGAAAAAATTATGGATATAAAAATTTTTGTTCCTGATATTGGTACAAACAATGTCGAAATTACTGATATTTTAGTTAAAATTGGAGATTATGTTAAAAAAGAACAAGGTTTAATTGTTGTTGAAGGTGATAAAACATCTATGGAAATACCTTCTTCACATGATGGAATTGTAAAAAGTATAATGCTAAAAATCGGTGATTTTGTTAAAACTAATTCTGAAATATTAATTTTGAATATGAAAGATAAACCGCTCAAAATTACAACAAATTTTTCAGATGAAAAAAAAACAAAAGATAATTTTTTATTTCATGCTTCTCCTTTAATAAGACGTTTAGCTAGAAAAAATAATATAGATTTAAAAATCATTAAAGGTAGCGGAAGGAAAAATCGTATTTTAAAAGAAGATATTATTGCATATCAAGATAGTATTAAAAATTCTTATTCTAACCATAAAAATAAATTAGAAAATTATAGTTCTACGATTAATAGTAATGACCTTTATTTATCGGATAAAAATAAAATATTGCATTTAAAAAAAATTAAAATTTCTGCTGGTATTAATTTATTTAATAGTTGGAATTCTATTCCTCATGTTACTCAGTTTCACGAAATAGATATTACTAAAATTGAAAGAATTAGGAAAAAGTTTAATTCAAATAATTTTTTAAATGATAGTAAAATAACTTTGCTTTCTTTTTTAATTAAAGCATTAGTTTTATCGATTAAAAAATTTCCTTTATTTAATAGTTCTCTTTCTTTAGATAAAAAAAGCATCATTTTAAAAAAAAATATCAATATTGGAATCGTAGTAAATACTGATGATGGTTTATTAATTCCTGTTATAAAGCAAAATAATATCAAAAGTATAATTGATTTAGCTTTAAGAATAAAAAAACTAGCAAATAAAGCTCGCTCAAATAATTTATCTGTCAACGATTTAAACGAAGGTACGTTTACAGTATCTAATTTAGGTAGTATTAGTAGTAATTATTTTACACCTATTATTAATTTACCTCAGGTTGCTATTTTGGGTATATCTAAATCTTTTATAAAACCTGTTTGGAAAAAAAGAAATTTTGTTCCTAAATTGGTGCTCCCTGTTTCTTTATCTTATGATCATCGTGTTATTGATGGCGTTTATGCATCTAATTTTTTATCATTTATTTCTGGTATAATTTCAGATGTTAGTTTTTTGATTTTTTAAAAAAGTTAATATGTAATTATTTACTTTAAACTAAATATTTTGAGGTTTTTTAATAAAATTATGAATATTATAAAAAATAATACTGAAGTAGTTGTGATAGGTGGTGGTCCTGCTGGTTATTCTGCTGCATTTAGATGTTCTGATTTAGGTATAAAAACTATTATTGTTGAAAAATATTCTGATTTAGGAGGATCATGCTTGAATGTAGGGTGTGTTCCTTCAAAATATTTATTACATGTATCTAAAATTATTAAAGATTCTAATGAATTAGTTGAATATGGTTTTAATATTTCTAATGAAAATTTTAATATTGATATAGTTAAAAATCGCAAAAATAATATAATAAAAAATTTTAATTCTGGTTTATTGAATATGTCTAAAAAAAGGAATATCAGAATTATTAATGGAATAGCTGAATTTATAGATGATAATACAATTATTGTAAAAAATGATGCTCAAACTAATTATATAAATTTTAATAATGCTATTATTGCATCTGGTTCTAAATCTATAAAGTTACCTATCTTTGAATATGAAAAACATTATATATGGAATTCTTCGGATGCTCTTTCATTACCTTTCATACCTAAAAAATTATTAATTGTAGGTGGAGGTATAATAGGTTTAGAAATGGCTACTGTTTATCATTATTTAGGTTCTAAAATAGACATTATTGATAATTCAGATAAATTGCTTCCTATGATAGATCGAGATATAATTAATACTTATTATAAAATGACAAAAAAAGATTTTTCTTTTATGTTAGGAAGTAATATTTCTAATATAGAATATCGAAATAATACAGTTATAGTTAATTTAATAGATAAAAATAATATACAAAAAAAATATACTTATGATGCTGTACTTATTGCTGTAGGAAGGTATCCTTGCACAGAATTACTAAATATATCTAAGATTGATATTAAATGTAATTCTTCTGGTTATATTAATATAGATAATCAAATGCGTACTAATATAAATAATATATATGCTATAGGAGATGTTACAGGTCAACCAATGTTTGCACATAAAGGAATTCATCAAGGGCATATTGTTGCAGAAGTTATAGCTGGATATAAACATTATTATGATCCTAAAATTATACCTTCAATAGCATATACTATTCCTGAAATATCATGGGTAGGAATTAATGAAATAGAAGCTAATAATCTTGGTATAGAGTATGATTCAGTTCTATTTCCGTGGAATTATTCTAGCAAAGCTATTATTGAGAATTCTTCTTTTGGTATTACAAAATTGATTTTTAACAAAAAAACTAATAAAATTATTGGTGGTAGTATAATTGGTCATAATGCAGGAGAATTGATTTCAGAAATTAGTCTTGCTATTGAAATGAATTGTGATGTAGATGATATTGCACTTACAATACATGCTCATCCTACTTTGTATGAAACAATAGGATTAGCATCTCAGATTTATAACGGGTCTATAACTGATTTACCAAATCATAAATTTAAGACTATTTAATTTATTTTGTTTTGAAAGTGATTTTTCATTATCATTTTCAAAACAAAATATTTTTTAAATTTTAGTTTTTATAAATAATTTATTATTAATAATAAAATTAATTATTAATTCAATAATTTTACATGTTTTAATTGATACTAAAGAAACAAACTTTTTAAAATTTTTTGTAGAATTTTTATTTGATTTATCTGATATAGATTTTATAATAATTAAAGGTATTTTAAATATATAACATACATGACTTATTGCAGCACTTTCCATTTCTACTGCTACTGCATCAATAAAGTTTGATTTTATATTTTTTTTCTGAGTTTTGTTTCTTATGAAATAATCTCCGCTAACAATTAATCCTGAAGTAAATTTATATTTTGCTTTAATTGCAGATTGTATTGATATTTTATGTAATAATTTATTGATTACAAAAAATTGAGGGCATCTAGGAATTTGTCCTATTTTATATTTAAAATTTGTTAAGTTTACATCAAAATATGATACTTTATTAGGAATGACAATATCTCCTATATTTAATGAATCAATTAAACTTCCAGCTGATCCGGTATTTATTATAATATCTGGATTGAATATTTCTATAATTTTCATGGTTGCTATTGATGCTGATACTTTACCTATTCCTGAAATTATTATAAATATTTTTGTTTTTTTTAGTTGTCCAGTATATATATATATATCGTTTTTTTTAATTTTTTTTAATTTTTTTATTCTATCCAATAAAAAAGTATGCTCTTCTTTAAGAGCACCTATTATTCCTATTCTCATATTTTTTTAAATATTTTATTTTTTGTAATTTATATTTTTTATATGATAGTTATATTTCAAATACCAAAAGATTCACCGCAGCTACAAGTAGTTTTAGCATTTGGATTTGATATTGTAAATTTTGATCCATAAACATTCTCCAAATAATCTAATGAACTACCTGTTAGATATTGAAGACTTATATGATCAATTATAATAATTATATTTGATTGTGTTATTAAAATATCATCATTATCAATTTTATCATCTAATTTAAAACCATATTTAAAACCACTACAACCTCCTCCGTTAATATAAATTCTTAGTTTAAGTTTTGTGTTTTTCTGATTTTTAAGTATATGTTTTATTTTTTTTATTGCTGTTTTTGTTAAAAATAATTTAATTTCATTTTTCATTTTTAATTATTACAATAAATTTTTTATTAAAATATGTTGTTAATAGGAATATTTAATTGAATTTATTTTTTATATGAATTTTATTTTTTACGTAAAAATGCTGGAATATCCAAATATTCTTTTTCTTTTTTTATTTTTTGATTTATATCTACTGATCTATTAATTTTTTCTTGCTTAGACAAAAAAGAAAAATATTTGTTCTGTTTTTCCATTATAGTCTTTTTATGAGACTGATTATTGAATATTTTTATATTTTGATTTTTTTCTACTCCTATTCCAGTAGCTACTACTGTTACTCTTAATTCATCATCTATTTCTGTATCTAATGAAGTTCCAATAACAACAGTTGCATCATCTGAAGAAAATGTTCTAATAATATTACCTATCGTTTCAAATTCTTCTAAACGCAAGTTTAATCCGGATGTAATATTAACTAAAACTCCTTTTGCCCCAGATAAATCAATATCTTCTAGAAGTGGGCTGGATATAGCCATTTCTGCTGCTTCTTCTGCTCTTTTATCACCCTTTGATATTCCTGATCCCATCATAGCATAACCCATTTCAGACATTACTGTTCTAACATCTGCAAAATCTACGTTCATTAATCCCGGTTTTGTTATTAATTCAGCTATACTTTGAACTGCATCTTTTAAAACATTATTTACAGTACAAAAAGCATCTATTAATGATGTACCTTTTCCTAATACTTTTAATAATTTATCATTAGGTATAATAATTAAAGAATCAACATATTTAGATAATTCATTAATACCTTGTTCTGCAAATAATGTTCTTTTTTTTCCCTCAAAACTAAAAGGTTTGGTTACTACTGCTACTGTTAATATTCCTAAATTTTTTGCTATTTCAGCTATTATTGGAGCTGCTCCTGTTCCTGTACCTCCCCCCATACCTGCAGCGATAAAAATCATATCTGCTCCTTCTAAAGATGATTTGATTTCCTCTTTATTTTCTTCAGCAGCTGTGCGTCCTATTTCCGGATTAGCTCCTGCCCCTAACCCTTTTGTTAAATTATTTCCTATCTGAATAGTATTTTTTACTCCTATTTTTATTAAAGCTTGAGAATCTGTATTTATTGCAAAAAAATCTACACCTTCTATTTGTTCTTTAACCATGTATTCAACAGCATTTCCCCCTCCTCCTCCAATGCCAATAACCTTAATGATAGCCTCATTTGTTTGTTCTTTAGATTCAATCATATATTTATATATTCCTAATTTTTTATAAATTTTAGATATATTAAAATTCTTTTTTTAACCATTGATATATGTATTTTAAATAACTATTAAAATTTTTTATATTTTTGTTATTTATTTTGTTGTTTATTCTATTTATTCTTCCGTAATGAAGTAAACCTACTGGTGTTGAATATATTGGATCTTTTATTATTTCTGTTAATCCTTTAATTTTTATAGGACATCCTATTCTAATATTTTTATTAGAAAATATTTTTTTTGCACATGGTACTAGATATTTAATCTTAGATCCTCCTCCGGTTAATACAATACTTAAAGAAATTTTTTTGTTTATTTGATATTCTAAAATATCTTTAATAGCACTTATTTCTACGTTAACTAATTGCAATAATTCTATATATCTTGCTTCAATTACTTGAAATAATTCGTATTTTAAAATTGGTTTTATATCTTTATTTTTTAATTTTATAAATTTAATTTTTTCTTGTTTTTCAATATTTTTATGAATACAAGATCCATAATTTATTTTTATAAATTCTGCATCATTTTTTAATAAGTTAAAAGCATAAGATATATCGTCTGTAACTATATTTCCAGCATAAGGTATAACTTTATTATATTGTATTACCTCATTTACAAAAATAGTAATATCTATAGTACCTCCTCCTATATCAATAACGCATACACCAAATTTTTTTTCTTCTTCTGTTATAACTGCATAACTTGAAGCTATTCCAGAAAAAATTAACTTATTTATTGTAATATTACATTTTTCTATAGATTTTATAATATTTTTAGCTAGATTATTGTCACATGTTGTTAAATGCACATTAGCTTGCATTCTTATTCCAGATAAACCTATTGGATTTTTTATTCCATTTTGATCATCTATAGTATATTCTTGAGGTATTACATGTATTACTTTTTTTTTATTGCTAATTTTAACAGATTGAGCAATGTATATTACATTTTCTACATCTTCTTTGTTAACTTCTTCATTAGAAATTGCTACTATTCCTCTTTCGTTTTGACAATTTATATTTTTTCCGGATATTGATACAAACAAAGAAGATATATTACATTTAGCTATATTTTCGGCATTAGTAATTGCTATTTTAATACATTTTGTTACAGATTCTAAATCTACAATTTCTCCTCTGATAACTCCTTTTGAATTACAATTTCCTATACCTATTATATTGATACTTTTTTCATCTAATATTTCTCCTACTAAGACAGTAATTTTGTTAGTACCAATATCTAAACTAACTATTAGTTCTCTATCTGTAGGTTTTTTCATATATGTTAACCTATTTTAAAAATTTATTTAATTTTTGATACTTTACAGCTATTCCATAATTATAACGTAAATCTATATATACAATTTTTTTCTTATAATATATTTCTTCTTTATGTAGTATAGGCCAAATTATTATTAAATTTTTTAATTTTTCAATTTTGTCTTTATTACCTATTTCTATTATAATGTTTGAGTTAGTTATTAATTTGCATGAGTATCTTGTTTTCATGTAAAATTCTTTTATCTTTATTCTTTTATCTTCTAATATTTTATTAATTTTTTTATATATTACTAATATTTCAGTTTGCTTATTTTTTAATCCATATATTTTAGGAAGGTTATTTTTTATTTGATATATTTTAGGTATATAAAATATTTTAGCATTTACATCTATCATGTAGATATCATTCCAATAAGCAATAGGTTCATATAAAATCAGATTTATTTTTAAATTATTGTCTATTGTTTTTATTTTAATATTTTTTATCCACTCAATATTTTTTAATTTATTTTTTATATAATCTAAGTTATTTTCTATATTTATACTATAATTTATTAATTTTTCTGTAGTTTTTTTAGTTTCATATTGATTTATATATTTATTATTGTTTAAAACAATTATTTCTGATATTTTATATTTAAAGTATTTATCACATTTTATATATATTTCTTTAAATAAAAAAAATATTAATATTATTAATATAGATATCAAAAAAATTTTTTTTTAATTATCATTTTATTTTTACTATATTTTCACTTATTTAAGTTAGCTGATGTTAAAATTTTTAAAATTAATTCTTTAAATTCTATACCTGCTTTCTTTGCAGCTAAAGGGAATAGACTATCATTTGTCATTCCCGGAATAGTATTTGCTTCTAATAACCATATTTTATTATTATTATCTATTATCAAGTCTATTCTACCAAATCCTGTACAACCTAAAATATTCCAGGCTTTTTTTACTATTTTTTTTATTTTTTTTTCTTTTTTTATATCTAAACCACAAGGACATATATATTTTGTATTTTTTGATATGTATTTTGCGCTATAATCATAAAATAAATTTCTTGAATATATTTTAATTATAGGTAAAATATTATTTTCTAAGATTGATACGGTATATTCTTTGCCTTCAATAAAAGGTTCAATGATTATAGATTTATATTTACTTAAAGCTTTTTTAATTTTGTTTTTTATTTCTTTACTATCTTTAACTATTATTGAACCTATACTAGAACCTTCATTATTAGGTTTTATAAATAATTTTGTCCCTAACTTTATTTTTATTTTTTCTATATCTAATTTTTTTTTTGTAATATTATTTATATGTATGTACTTTGATACAGGTAGATTATATCCTTTCCATATTAATTTAGTTCTTATTTTGTCCATTGCTATTGCAGATGACATTACTCCGCTTCCTGTATAAGGAATTTTTAAAGATTCTAAAATAGATTGAATTATTCCGTCTTCTCCATTTTTTCCATGTAATGCTATAAAAACTTTTGTGAATCCCTCATTTTTTAGTTTAAATATTGGAAAATTAATTGTATCTATTGCATAAGCATTAATTCCTAATTTTATTAGTTCTTTTAGAACATTTTTTCCAGACAGTAAAGATATATTTCTTTCTAATGAATTACCTCCTAATAATACAGCAATCTTTTCACTCATTTTTATTACCTCTAGCATTCTAACTTTTTGATTTATATTTATAAAATAGTTTTAGGATTTTATTTAAATCACCAGCTCCTTGTGTGATAATAACACTATTATTACATAATATTTTTTTTAAATAGATAATTATTTCATTGTTATTATTAATAGCAATAGATTTATTAATATTTTTTTTATTTATTGCTTTACTTAGTATTTTATTATTTATTTTATTTATTTTTTTTTCTCCTGATGAAAATATATTTAAAATTAATATTTTATCAGCTTTTAGCAATTCTTTAACAAATTGATTAAAAAGATTTTTAGTTCTTGTATATCTATGAGGTTGAAATATCATTATAATTTTTCTATTAGGCCATCCATTTTTAACGGTAATTATATTTTCTCTAATAGCTGTAGGATGATGCCCGTAATCATCAATGATGATTACATTGAAAAATTTTTTGTTAATGTTTTGAAAAATAAATTTACCTATAATTTCAAATCTTCTTTTTGTACCTTTATAGTTTTTTAATGCTTTAATTATATATTTATCTTTGATTTTTTCTTGTTTTGATATTGCTATAGCGGCAGTTGCATTTAATGCATTATGTTTACCTGGTAAATTTACAGATACATTCATCGTTTTATCATTTTTAATTGATAATTTAAAAAATCCTATTTGTTTTTTTTGTTTGTAACTAATTATTCTTAAATCTGCATTCTTATTAAATCCATAAGTAATAATTTTAGATTTTATTTTTTTTATTTTATTTTGAATTATTTTATTGTCTAAACATGCTATAACATATCCATCTTTAGGAATATTATTTGCAAATTTTATAAAAGTTTCTTGTAATTTGTTAAAATTTCCTTTGTATTCATGTAAGTGATCTGTATCTATGTTTGTTATAACTATATTTTTTGGTTTTAAATTTAATAATGATGCATCACTTTCGTCTGCTTCGACTATTATATTAGAATCTTTTCCTGTTGCAGAATACTTTCCTATTAATTTTACTAATCCTCCATTAACTAAATTAGGTCTAAATCCCCCTTCGTAATATATACTAAAAATCATACTAGTAGTAGTAGTTTTACCATGTGTTCCTGTTATTGCTATACTATTACTTACCATTTTTATAATTTCTGATAAAATTTCTGATCTATGTAATATTTTAATACCATATTTTTTTGCTGTGGTTAGCTCTATATTATTTTTTTTTATAGCACTAGAAAATACAACAATATCTGGATTATTAATATTTAATTTAGAGTGAATATTATATATTTTTACTCCTAGTTTTTTTAGATATCTTGTTATTTTGCTTTGTTTTATATCTGATCCACTAATTTTGTATTTTTTTTCTGCTAATATAGTTGCGATACTTCCCATCCCAGTACCACCAATTCCTATAAAATGAATTTTTTTAGTATTCTTTAATAATAATTTTTTTGTTTTCATGAAAATATTTTATAAATCATTAATTAAATTAAAAATTTTTTTAGTAGAATTTTTGAAATCAATTTTTTGTGATTTACATATCATTCTTACAATTTCTTTTCTATTCCAAATTTTTAAAATTTCTAAAATTTTCTTTACAGATAAGTTTTTTTCGCTTATAATTTTTGCAATTCCCATTTTTTTTAAAATTAATGCATTAAAATATTGTTGTTTATCTTTATGATTATAAGGTATAAGTATTGATGGTAAATTTATACTTAATATTTCACTTACTGTTAATGCTCCTGATCTACCAATAATCATATCTGTCCATTCATAAGCTTCATCTATGTTTTTTATAAAATTAACTATTTGATGTTGAAATAATTTATTTTTTAAGTATATTTTTTTTATTCTAAAAAAATCTTTATTTCCAGTTTGATGTAATATTTTGATATTGTTTTTAAGTTTTTTTGCTACTTCAACTATAACATTATTTAGTATAATAGATCCTTGACTTCCTCCTAATATCAATATTCGAATTTTTCCTTTTCTTTTTTGAAATCTTTTAAGAGGTTTATTTATATTTAATATTTCTTCTCTTATCGGATTTCCCACAATATAAGCATTGTTTAAAGTATTAGAAAAAGCTTGCATATTTATATTGGAAATTTTTGATAATATTTTGTTAGTTATTCCTGCCACTGTATTTTGTTCATGTACTAACAAGGGAATTTTACATATTTTTGCAGCTATTCCTACTGGTCCAGATACATAACCACCCATAACTAATATTACTTTAGGTGAAATTTTTTTAATTATTTTTATAGATTGATAACAAGCATATAAAATTTTTATAGGAGATAATATCAATGTTTTGATTTTTTTTCCTACAATACCTTCAATATTTATAAAAAATATTTTTATTCCATATTTCGGAATCATTTTAGATTCTATGCCATTTTTTGTGCCAATCCATATTACTTGCCAATTATTTTTTTTGAAATATTTTGCTAAGGTAATACCGGGAAATACATGTCCTCCAGAACCTCCTGCCGCTATTAAAATTTTTTTTTATTCATCATTATAGACCTTCTTAATTTTTATTTATATAAAATAATTTTTTATTTTGTTTTCAAAATCTATTCTTAATAGCCAAAATATAGCAATTGATGTTATAATAAGGCTAGAACCTCCATAACTAATCAAAGGTAATGTCAATCCTTTAGTTGGTAAAATTCCAGTTACTACTCCTATATTAATAATAGTTTGTACATATAACCAAATGCTAATTGATATTGCAAGAAATCCTGAGAAAATTTCTTGGTTTTTTAATGCAATTTTTCCTATATACATAGCATTTATTGCTATTTTTATAATTATTGATAAAACAAATAAAGTGCCTACATAACCAAGTTCTTCAGCTATAATAGAATAAATGAAATCAGTGTTAGATTCTGGCAGATATTCTAGTTTTTGTATAGAGTTACCTAAACCTACACCAAATATATGCCCTCTACCAAAAGCTATAAAAGATTGTATAATTTGGTAACCATTTCCAAAGGGATCTTTCCATGGATCTATAAATGATATAATTCTTTTAATTCTATATGGAGTGTAAATAATTGTAGGTACTATTGTAATAATACATAATACTATCATCAATATAAAATTTTTTAATTTAAATCCTGCAAGGAATAATAATACTAAAGTAGTAGTTAATAATATAATCACAGTTCCTAAATCTGGTTGAGATATTATTAAATATGATAATATTATTAATATGAAAATAGGTTTATAGAAATTCCATGGTGTTTTATTTATTGTTTTAATATTTTTTTTTAAATAGCTAGATAAATAACAAAAAAGTGAAATTTTAGATATTTCAGATGGTTGAAAATTTATAAATCCTATATTTACCCATCTAGATGAACCATTGACTGAATTTCCAAGTATTGAAACAATAAATAGTAGTATAATAGATAGAATTAAAATTTTTTTACTATGATAATCCCAAAATATCATAGGTATACGTAAAAATATTAATGATAAACTTAATGCTATACATATATATAAAAAATGTCTTTCTAGAAAAAAAAAATAATTGTTATATAAATTTTTTCCTATATTTATAGACGTAGAAAATACCATAATTAATCCAATTACATATAAACTAATTAGTGACCATAATAAGTCATAGTTATACATATTTTTTATTTTTTTTTTATATAATTTTGTTTTTTTTGTCATAAAAATTTTTTACTAACTTAATAAACATATTACCTCTATGTTTAAAATTTAAAAATTGATCTGTGCTAGCACAGGCTGGTGATAATAATACTGTGTCTCCACTTTTAACTTGTATAAATATATCTCTCATTGCTTCTTTTAGATTTTTATATTTTTTAGTTTTTTTTGGGAGAATTTTTGCTATTTTATTTTTATCTTTTCCAAAACAATATATTGTTATAGAATTATGTTCTAGATATTTTTTTAATTCTAAAAAATTAGTGTTTTTTCCATCTCCTCCAAGCAGTATTCTGATTTTAGATTTTGTATTCAAATCTTTAATTGCAGCTTTAGTGCTCCCTATATTTGTTGCTTTTGAATCATTTATCCATTTTATTCCATCTTTATGACATATTAATTCAAATCTATGTTTTAATCCTTTAAAGTTTACTAATTCTTTTTCAACTTTTTTTATTGGTATATTTAAAATATTTACTATTGCTATAGCTATCATTGCATTTATATGATTATGTAAGTTTTTTAATTTCATTCTACTTACATTAAATAATTTTATATTTTTATTATATATCCATAATTTATTTTTATGTTTTTTTAAATAATAATCTGCATTTTCTGAATTAAAACTAATTTTTTTACTTGTTATATTTTTATTTGGGTATGTTAATTTATCTTCTAAATTAAAAAGACATATTTCAGCATTATTATATATTTTATTTTTAATGTTAGAGTATTCTTGTATATTTTCATTATATCTATCCATGTGATCTCTACTTAAATTTATTATAATTGATATCTTTGTTTTTAATTTTTTAGTTGATTCGAGTTGAAAACTAGAAATTTCTAAAATTAATATATCAAAATTATCTTCTATAATATTAAGTACTGGAAATCCTATATTTCCTCCTATTGTAACTCTATATTTTGATTTTTTTAACATGTTTAACAACATAGTAGATACAGTACTTTTTCCATTTGATCCTGTTATAGCTATAATACTTAATTTAGTTTCTCGACAGAATAACTCAATATCTCCAATAATTTCAATTCCTAATTTTTCAGCTAAGTTAAATATAGGATTTTTTAAATTTATTCCAGGGCTTACAACTATAATATTAGCGTCTAATATCCATTTTTTATTTATTTCACCTAAATAATACTCAATATTTTTTGGTATTTTTTTTAATTCTTTATTTATATATGTTTTCTCATCTAACACCTTTGGTATAATATTTTTTCTTAAAAAAAATTTTATACAGGACATTCCTGTTTTTCCTATCCCTATAATAACTATATTTTTATCTTTGTAATTTTGCATTATTTAAATACTCATAATGATATAATTCCAATTAAAAATAGTAATAAAGATATAATCCAAAGTCTAACTGTAATTTTGGATTCTTTGTATCCTTTAATTTCATAGTGATGGTGTATAGGAGCCATATTAAAAATACGTATTTTAAATATTTTAAAACAAATAACTTGTATTATTACTGAAATAGTTTCTATTACCAAAACTCCGCCGATAATTATTAATAATATTTCTTGGTGTAGTAATAAAGCAATGATTCCTATAGTTCCACCTAAAGATAATGATCCTATATCTCCCATAAATATTTCTGCTGGATAAGTATTAAACCACAAAAAAACTATTCCTGACCCTATAAGTGATGTACAAAATATAATCAATTCACCTGCATTACATATATATTGTAAATTGAAATAATTTGATAAATCAATGTTCCCGCTAATAAAGGATATTATAGCAAATATTGTAGCAATTAGAATAACAGGTATTATTGCTAAACCATCTAAACCATCTGTGATATTAACACTATTACTAGTTCCTACAATTACAAAATACATTATAATTAAATAAATCCAATTAATTTTAAAATTTATATTTTTTATGAATGGAATAGGTAATTCATGTTTTTGATTTATACAATCGATAAATACAAAATATATTATTATAAGAGATATTATTGATAAAAATAAATATTTATATTTTGCAGTTATACCTTTGGAATTTTTTTTTGTTATTTTATAATAATCATCTATTAATCCAATTATTCCATAACTTATTAATATATATAAAATATACCATATATAATTATTTAATAAATCTGACCAAATAATTACAGATATAATAGTTGAAATTATTATAGTTATTCCTCCCATAGTAGGAGTATTTTTTTTGTTATAATGAGATGATGGTCCTTCATATCTTATTACTTGATTAAATTGTAAATTACTAAATAATTTTATTATATGTTTTGTTATATACACAGAAAATATTATTGAAGTTATAAAACTACATATAGATCTGAAAATTATATAAGTAACAAATTTGTATTTTATATCTAAACAATCTAAATTTTCTATTATTCACATTAACATGTTATTTTCTCTTGTATTTTACCTAGAATTTTTTCCATTTTTGAATTACGAGAACCTTTTATTAAAACTATAATATTTTTTTTATGCATGATTAATTTTTTTACTTTATTAACAAGTTCCTCATGTGTATAAAAATGTTGTCCTTGTTTATTTTGTTTACTGATATGTTGACTTAATTTTCCTATACTAAATATTCTATTAATTTTAGAATTTTTGATTTTATTTCCTATAAATTTATGATAATAAGTTGATTTATCACCTAATTCATGCATATCTCCTGTTATTATTATTTTATATCCATTAATTGAATTTAAAAAATTT
This sequence comes from Buchnera aphidicola (Neophyllaphis podocarpi), assembly GCF_964059055.1. Taxonomy (NCBI): domain Bacteria; kingdom Pseudomonadati; phylum Pseudomonadota; class Gammaproteobacteria; order Enterobacterales; family Erwiniaceae; genus Buchnera; species Buchnera aphidicola. The sequence continues at coordinate 220,412 of NZ_OZ060386.1, forward strand.
ATTGCTGCATTCATAGATCCTATATTCGCATTATAAGTATCGTCAATAAGATATTTTTTTTTGCTTAATTTAATTATTTTTAGTCTTCCTGTTATTTGTTTTAATTTTGTGATTGTATTTTTTATTTTTTTTAATGGTAAATTCATACAACTAACAATAGCTGTTGCTGCAAGTATATTAGATATATTATGGGTTCCCAGTAAAGGAACTTTTATAGGTATCTTATTTTTTCTTGTATTTAAATTGAATTTTAGTCCTTTTGTACTTATATAAATATTATCTGCAAAAAAATCAGCTTTTCTTTTTATGGAAAAACATAAGACTTTTTTGTCTTTTATTGATTTATTCCATATTTTCCATTTATTACTGTCAGAATTTATTATAATAATTCCTTTTTCATCTAAATTTGAAAATATTTCCTGTTTTGCTTTAGCTACTCCATTTATTGATTTAAAACCTTTTAAATGAGCATAATGTATATTATTTATTAAAACTATGTTTGGTTTTATAATTTTATTAATATATTTTATTTCTCCTGGATTATTAGCTCCTACTTCAATTACTGCATATTTATGATGTTCTTTTAATTTTAGTAACGTTATAGATACTCCAATCTTATTATTTAAATTTTTTGGTGTAAAAATTGTTTTTCCTTTTTTTTTTAATATTTTTGCAGTTATTTCTTTTACTGAAGTTTTTCCAGATGATCCTGTTAATGCTATTAATGTAACATTTGTTGTTTTTCGTAACCATGAAGCTATTTCTTCTAATGCTTTTGATGTGTTTGTTACTAATATTTGAGGTATATTATATTGTACTTCCTTTTCTATTAATAATCCTTGAGCTCCCTTAATTATTGCTTCATTGATAAAATGGTGAGCATTAAAATTATTACCTACTAAGGCTATAAACAAAGATCCTAGTGTTATTTTTTTGCTATTTATTATAATATTATCAATTTCAGTATATATATTATTAATTATTTTACCCGATGTGATTTTTGCTATTTTATTTAAGGATATTTTTATCATATAATTTTTTATTTAATATTTTTAATACGGTTTCTTCATCTGAATATTTTATTTTATTTTTTCCTATCATTTGGTAATTTTCACTTCCTTTTCCTGCTATTAAGATGATATCATTCATACTTGAATTATTTACAGCAACTTTTATAGCCTTTTTCCTATCAGGAATTACATAAGCTTTTTTTGGATTTGTAAAACCATCCAAGATATCTTTTATTATTTTATTTGGGTTTTCTGTTCTTGGATTATCATTTGTTATAAATACTTTATTTGATAGTTTTTCTGCTATTTTTCCCATTATAGGTCTTTTTGTTTTATCTCTATCTCCGCCGCAACCAAAAATACATGTTAGTTTTTTTTTTGAATATATTGAATTTATTATTTTTATTACTTTATTTAATGCATCTGGAGTATGAGCATAATCAATTATTATTTTAGGTTTATTTGATACATAAATTTGTTGCATTCGTCCTATTATAGGTTTTATTTTTTCTACTGTTAATATAATAGAAGATAAAGAATATCCCAAAGATAATAAAGCAGCCATAGATAACAATATATTAACTACATTAAAATTTCCTATTAAATTAACTGATATATCCCCATTTCCCCAGCTTGAATTAAAATCAATGATACTTCTAGTATTCTCATGCTTAACTTTTTTTGCATATATCCATCTTTCTCCATATTTACATTTTAAATTTGTAGTAGCAATATAAATTTTATTTCTTGATTTTATTTTTTTAAACCAATTCATTCCTATTTTAGTGCTTATATTTATAATTGGATTTTCAATTTTATGATCAGAAAATAGTTTCCATTTTGTTTTTTCATATTTTTTCATATTTTTATGATAGTCTAAATGATCTCTACTTATATTTGTAAATATTCCTACTTTAAATGGTATGCTAGATACTCTATATTGATCCAATGCATGTGATGATATTTCTATAGCAACTGTGTTAACTCTATTTTTTAGAAAAAAATTTAAATAAGACTGTATATCAATAGCTGAATCTGTTGTATTAATAGTTTCTATTAATTTTCCGTATAATCCATTTCCTAATGTTCCTATAACAGCACTTTTATCTCCTAACAAATTAATCCATTGTGAAATTAATTGAGTTACACTTGTTTTACCATTGGTTCCTGTTACACCTATTATATTTAATCTATTTGATGGATTGTTATAAAAATTTCCTGCTATCTTTGATATTTTTTTTCTTATATTTTTTATATAAATAATAGGTATTTTGTTTATATATTTTATTTTTTTATTTTTTACTTTAGACCATGAAATTACAGCATTAGCACCTTTATTTATTGCTTCTTTTATAAATTTATTCGCATCTATTTTATTACCTTTTATTGCTATAAATAAATCTTTTTTTTTTATATTTTTACTATTTATTTTTATATTTCTTATAAGAATTTTTCTTAATTGATAATTATTTATTCCTAATAATTTATTTAATTTTATATTCATATAATAATTTAAAATTTAAGATAAGATTTTTAGTTGTCTGGTTTTGTATTAGTTAATTTTAATATATTACTCATAATTTCGCTAAATATGGGAGCTGAAACTAAACCTCCATAATATTTTCCTTGGCTAGGTTCATTTATCATAATTACTAATGCAAATTTAGGGTTTCTTGATGGAGCTATACCAGCTGTATATGCTATATATTTATTTATATATTTTTTGTTTGTTCCAACTTTTTTTACTGTACCAGTTTTTACTGCTACATGATAACCTTTTACTGCAGCTTTTACCCCGCTTCCTCCGGTAGTAGTCACGCTTTCCATCATTCTTATAACTTTTTTTATTATTTCTTTTGGAAAAATTTGTTTTTCATTTTTTTTGTTTTTTAATTTCAAGATTGATACAGGACGAAAAATGCCATAGCTTCCTATAGTAGAATATAATTGTGCTACTTGTAATGGAGTTACCATTAATCCATATCCAAAAGAAAATGTTGCTTTTTCTAGCTCACTAGGATGAACATGTTTATATAATACTCCTTTTCTTTCTCCTACTAATCCTATGTTAGTTAATTTACCTAATCCAAATTCATAATATGTATTTTTAAGTAATATTGAAGGCATAGATAAAGATATTCTAGATACTCCAACATTACTTGATTTTTTTATTATGTCTTTAGCATTTAATTGTTCATATGTATTTAAATCTTTAATTTTATACCCTTGTAATTTAAAAGGCATTGTATTTAAAATAGAATTTTCTTTAATTAAACCTATTTGTAGCGCTTTCATTATTACTATTGGTTTAACTATAGAACCTGGTTCAAATAAATCAGTAATTGCTGTATCTCTTATAGTTGAAATGTTTTTAATATTACTGACATTATTAGGGTTAAATGAAGGGGAATTTACTATAGATAGAATTTCTCCTGTTTTTATATCTATTAAAATTGCTGTACCTGATTTTGCTTTATTTTTTTCTACTGCTTTATTTAATATTTCATATGTAATATTTTGAAATTTTTTATCTATACTTAGTATTATATCTATAGATTTAGTTTTGCTTTTTACTAATATGTTTTCTATTATATTGCCTTTTCCATCTTTTATGACTTTTCTTATTCCATATTTTCCTTCTAGTAATTTATTAAAACTTTTTTCTACTCCTTCTATACCTTTTCCATCAATATCTGTAAATCCTACAAGTTGAGCGGCTACTTTACCTGATGGATAATATCTACGATATTCTTCTATAGAATGAATACCTGGTATCCTTAATTTTTCAATATAATCAGTAATTTCTAATGGTATTTGTCTTGCTATGTATATAAATCTTTTTGTTTTATTTTTTTGAATTTTTTTTATTATTGAGTTAATATCTATTGATAGAATATCTGCTAGTGCATTCCATCTTATATCTTTTTTGATAATATTTTTTTTTTCTATGTTTTTAGGATCTACCCATATTCCTTTTACTGGTACACTAATAGCTAAAGGTTTTCCGTTTCTATCACTTATTGTACCTCTTATTACCTTTGTATTTTTAAATCTTAAAAATCTAGCATTTCCTTCTTTTATTAATTTATTAGTATCAATAATTTGTAAGAATGTTATTCTTATTACAATTAACAATATGAGAAACATAATTAAATAATTTATAAAATTGAAGCGCCATTTTGTATATATAAAAAATTTTTTTTTCTGTATATTTTTTCTTTTAAGTTATTCATAATTTTTTCTATATTTTAATGTTCAAATATTATGTTTTCTTGTTTTTAATTCATTAATTTCATTTGTAATTTTAAAATTGAAATTTGTTTTATTTTTATACTTGTATTAAATGTATTTAATTCTATACTTAAGTTTCTTAATTCAATATTTAATTTTCTATTTTCTAAGATTAATTTTTCTTTTTTTTGTACTAATGAATGAGTTTGGTATATTATTATTACAACTAAAATAGCAGATAAAATTACCGAAATTAATAATAAAATTTTCGCTAGATGATTATTATATAAGTCATATATAATAAATTTTACTAAATCTTTATTTTTCATATTATTTGTTTAATTCAGCTACTCTTAATATTGCGCTGCGTGCTCGTATATTATTTTGAATTTCATTTTTACTTGGAAATATTCTCCCAATAATTTTTAATATTTTAGGATTTATTTTATCTAATTGTATTTTTGTTAGAGGAATATCTTTAGGTAAATTAATTTGTTTGCTATTATTAATCATAAAATGTTTAATAATTCTATCTTCTAAAGAATGAAAACTAATAGTTAATATTCTTCCTTTATTTTTTAAAATTTTTAAAGAATCTTTTAAAGCAATCTTTATATCTGACAACTCATTATTAATAAAAATTCTAATAGCCTGAAAGCTTCTTGTAGCAGGATTTTTATTCTGATATTTTTTAGGAGTAGATTTTTTGATTATTTCAACTAGTTCTTTTGTATATTTGATTGGAGAAATTTTATTTTTTTTAACAATAGCTTTTGCTATTTTTTTTGCATATCTTTCTTCTCCTAATTTTTTAAGAACTTGACTTATTTCTTTTTCGCTACTTTTTTGTAACCATTCTGCTGCTGTAATACCTTTTGTGTTATTCATTCTCATATCTAAATAACTATTTCTTAAAAATGAAAAACCTCTGTTTTTATCTGCAATTTGCATTGAAGACATACCAAGATCTAATATTATACCATCTATTTTTTTTATAATATTAAATTTTATTGCATATTTTAATATCATTGCGAATGATCCATGTATTACTTTTATTCGGTGATCTTTAATTCTTTTTGCAATTTCAATTGCTTTAGGATCTTTATCTATAACAAATATTCTTCCATATTCATTTAATTTATTTAAAATTTTATTAGTGTGACCGCCGCAACCGAAAGTTCCGTCTATATAAATTCCATTTTTTTTTATTTTTAAATTTTCTATAGTTTCATTTAACAATACTGTTATATGTTGTGATTTATTTTTCATTTAGCTATAATTTATTTTTTGATTTATACTTTATCCGCGTGTTATTCCTATAATTCCTGAACGTACTATTTCAATTACATCTGATATTTCTCTAATAATTTTTAAAAAAGCATCTAATTTATTACTATTACCAGAAAGTTGAACAGTGTAAATATTAGATGTTACATCTACTATATTACCTCTAAAAATTTCTGTGTTACTTTTTATTTCTTCTCTGATGTTTTCATTTGTTTTAATTTTTACTAACATTATTTCTCTTTCTACATATTCTCCTTGGCTAAAGTTTTGTATTCTTAAAACGTCAATTAGTTTATGCAATTGTTTTTCTATTTGTTCTAATACTTGAATTTTACCTACAGTTAATATAGTTATTCTTGACATAGTAGGATCTTCTGTTGGAGCTACAGTCATGCTTTCTATATTATATCCTCTTTGTGAGAATAGTCCTATAACTCTAGATAATGCTCCTGATTCGTTTTCTAGAAGTATTGATAAAACTCTCTTCATTTTTCCCCTTATTTTTTAGGATCTTAGTCTCATTTCGTTCATTCCGCCTTCTTTAATTTGCATTGGATAAACATGTTCAGAAGGATCTATAATAATATCTAAAAATACCAAGTTTCCTTTTTTTAATTCTGATATTGCTTTTTTTATTTTATTATTTATTTCTTCTTTTTTAGAAATTAATATTCCTATATGTCCATATGATTCTGCAAGTTTTATAAAATTAGGTAAAGATTTCATATATGAGTGTGAATGACGACCTGAATAAATTATATCTTGCCACTGTTTTACCATTCCAAGAGAACTATTATTTAAATTTACAATTAATACTGGTATTTTATATTGCATTGCTGTAGATAGTTCTTGTATGTTCATTTGAATACTTCCATCACCAGTAATGCAAACTACTGTTTCATTTGGTAAAGCCAGTTTAACTCCTAATGCTGCTGGTAAACCAAATCCCATAGTTCCTAAGCCCCCAGAGTTTATCCATCTTCTAGGTTTATTAAATTTATAGTATAAAGCAGCAAACATTTGATGTTGGCCTACATCTGATGTTAAAAAGGCTTTTCCTTTAGTTATTTTCCAAATAGTTTCTATAATTAATTGTGGTTTGATTTTTTTGCTATTGGTATTATACTTTAAACTATTTATATCTTTCCATTTTTTTATTTGATTCCACCATTGAGATAAATCTTGTTTCTTGTTTTCACTTTTTTTTAATATTTTTATCATTTTTTGTAATATTAATTTTGCATCACCGACTATAGGAATGTCAGATTTTATTGTTTTTGATATTGATGTTGGATCTATATCTATATGTAGTATAGTTGCATTAGGACAGTATTTTTCTATATTATTTGTTGTTCTATCATCAAATCTTGCTCCTATTGCAAATATAGTGTCTGCATTATGCATTGTCATATTAGCTTCATATGTACCATGCATACCTAACATAGATAAATTTTGTTTATGTGTTCCTGGAAACGAACCTAAAGCCATTAATGAAGTAGTAACTGGAATATTTAACATTTCTGCTATTATTTTTAATTCATTATGACAATTTGATATTATAACTCCTCCTCCAGCATAGATAATTGGTTTTTTAGAATTTATCAAAATTTTCAATGCTTTTTGTATTTGTCTGCTATGTCCTTTAACTTTAGGGTTATATGACCTGATATTTACATTTTTAGGCCAAATATAATCTTGTGTATTTAAAGAGCTTAATATATCTTTAGGAATATCTATAACAACTGGTCCTGGTCTTCCTGTAGATGATAACCAAAAAGCTTTTTTAAATATTACAGGTATATCACTTGTTTTTTTTACTAAAAAACTATGCTTTACTATTGGTCTAGATATTCCTATCATGTCACACTCTTGAAAAGCATCGTATCCAATTAATGAAGATGATACTTGTCCTGAAATTACAACCATAGGAACTGAATCCATGTAAGCAGTAGCTATTCCTGTAATTGCATTTGTTGCTCCTGGTCCAGATGTAACTAATACAACTCCTATTTTACCTGTAGCTCTAGCATATCCATCTGCCATATGAGTTGCACCTTGTTCATGTCGTACTAATATATGTTTTATTCCACCAATTCTTTTAATAGCATCATATATGTCTAATACTGCACCTCCAGGATAGCCAAAAATATGTTTAATTCCTTGATCTATAAGTGATTTAACTACCATTTCAGCACCGCATAATTGTGTCATATATATTCCTATTTCTATAATTTAATATATTATTCATATAAAGATTATACATAATCTTTATATGTTTTTATTTAAGTTATTTTTTATTAATTTTTTGTTTTTTGTTATTTTTTTTTATAAATGATATTATTTTATATTAATAAATTTTTATCTTAAATTAGTATTTATTAAAATGTTTATTTTTAATTTATATAAAATACTATGTTAATTTTATTTATCTTTTTTATTTTAATAAAATAATTTGTGTGTATTTTATATAATAGATTATGAATATTTTTATAATGTAAAAGATTTCTGATATTTTATTATAACATGAGACAATCAACTAATGAAGAAAATAAATTTAGTATTAAAAAGTTTTACTTCAATAATTTTATTTATGTTAGGTTCTTTTTTATTTATGTTTCAAGCTGTTTATGCTTCTTCATCATATAATAATTCTTTTTATACCAATGACTTACCTACTTTAGCTCCTATGTTAGAAAAGGTTATGCCTGCAGTTATTAGTATTAATATTGATGGGCGAGCTTCTTTGTATGCTCATAATAGTCATTTATCTCCTTCTAATTCTAAATCTTTTTTTGGAGAAAATTCACCATTCTGTCAGGATGGATCTCCATTTCAAGGATCACCTTTATGTCAAGGAAATGGAAATCATAGTTCTACTCAAGAGAGATTTAGAGCTTTAGGTTCTGGTGTTATTATTGATGCAGTAAAAGGATATGCTGTTACTAATAATCATGTAATTGAAAATGCTGTTAAAATTCAGGTTCAACTTAATGATGCTCGTCACTGTGATGCTCAAATTTTAGTTCAAGATTCTAGATCTGATATAGCGTTAATTAAATTAAATGATTGTAATAATCTTACTTCTATAAAAATAGCAGATTCTAATTCTGTAAGAGTTGGAGATTATGCAGTTGCTATAGGTAATCCTTATGGGTTAGGTGAAACCGTGACATCTGGAATTATTTCTGCTTTAGGTAGAAGCGGATTGAATATTGAAAATTATGAAAATTTTATTCAAACTGATGCTGCTATTAATAGAGGAAATTCAGGAGGAGCTTTAATTAATTTAAACGGAGAACTAATAGGAATAAATACAGCTATTTTAGCTCCTGACGGTGGTAATATTGGTATTGGTTTTGCTATACCTGGAAATATTGTAAATAATTTGGTTAAACAAATGGTTTCTTTTGGTAAAGTAAAACGTGGTGAATTGGGTATAATGGGTACTGAATTAAATTCTGAATTAGCTAAAGTTATGCAAATTGATGCACATAGAGGTGCTTTTGTTAGCCAAGTATTACCAAAATCAGAAGCTGATAGATCTGGCATTAAAGCTGGTGATGTGATAGTTGAATTAAATAGAAAAAAAATATATAGTTTTTCTGCGTTACGTGCAGATATAGGTTCTTTACCTGTAGGTACAAAGATAGAATTAGGATTATTACGTAGTAATGGTAGGATAGAATATATTAATCTTACTTTACAAAAATCTGGTAATGTTGTAGTCAAGGAACAAATAATAGATAAATATAACAGTATAGAGGGCGCTGATTTTATAGAGTTTAAAATAAATGGAAAAAATATAGTAAAAACTATTGAAGTTAAATATGAATCTAAAGCATATCGCATAGGATTAAGAAAAGATGATATTATTTTATCTATTAATAAAATAAAAATTTCTAATCTTAAAATTCTTCGTAATCTTCTTCATACTAAACCATCTGTTTTAGCTATTCATGTTCAACGTGGTTCAAATACACTTTATTTATTATTACAGTAAAAATATTAATATTCAACCTCTCATATTTATGAGAGGTTGAATATTTTTTTATTTTTAATATTTATTTTTTAATCAATGCTTCTTAATAGTTTATTTATTCCAACTTTACTTAAAGTTTTTAAATCTACTTTTTTAACAATAATTGCACTGTACAAGCTATATTCATTATTTTTTGAAGGAATATTACCTGGTACTACTACTGATCCAGATGGTACTATACCATAATATATTTTTTTATCTTCTCTATCATATATCTTAGTGCTTTTTCCTATATAAACTCCCATTGATATAACAGATCCTTTTTTTATTATTACTCCTTCTACTATTTCAGATCTAGCACCTATAAAACAATTATCTTCTATAATTGTAGGATTAGATTGCAAAGGTTCTAATACACCTCCTATACCTACTCCTCCTGATATATGTACATTTTTTCCTATTTGCGCACACGAACCTATAGTTGCCCAGGTGTCAATCATGCTACCTTCATCAATATATGCTCCTATATTTACATAAGAAGGCATTAATATGCTTTTTTTTCCTATAAAAGATCCAAATCTAGCAGTTGCTGGAGGTACTATTCTTATTTCTTCTTCTATGAATTTTTCTTTATTATATTCATTGAATTTTAATGGTATTTTATCAAAAAATAAATTTTCTGACCCTTTTATAACTTTGTTTTTTTTAATTTTAAAATATAATAATATAGCTTTTTTAATCCATTCATTAGTAGTCCATATACCTTGATTTTTCTCTGATACCCTAATTATTCCTGAATTTAATAACGAAATTACTTTATAAATTTTTTCTTTATCTATATTTTTGATTGATTTTGTATTTATATTTTCAATATTTTTAAATTGATGTTCAATATTTTTTTTTAGTTCTATCATTTTTAATACCATTTTTAGATTAAAGTTAATATTTAATTTTATTATTAATTAATTTCTAATAATTTTATTTATTGTATCTGTTTTATTTAAAGTTAATATTTCACAACCTTCTTCAGTAACTAATATAGTATGTTCATATTGAGCTGATAAACTTTTATCTTTTGTTATTACTGTCCATCCATCTTCTATACATTTAGTTTGTGGTTTACCTGAATTTATCATAGGTTCAATTGTAAATGTCATACCTGGTTTTAATATTAATCCATTATCATGTGTTTCATAATGTAAAACTTGAGGATATTCATGAAAAAATTTTCCTATTCCATGTCCGCAGTATTCTTTTACAATAGAAAATTTTGTATTTGCAATGTAATTTTGTATTGATTTACCAATTTTATTTAACCTAATTCCTGGTTTTATTATTTTTATTGCTTCATATAGACTTTTTTTTGTTTTTTCACATAATTTTTTTCCTAGTTTGTTATATTCTCCTACAACAAACATTTTAGATGTATCTCCATGATATCCATTTTTTATTACTGTAATATCGATATTTATTATATCTCCTATTTTTAGCACTTGTTTATTACTAGGAATTCCATGGCATACTACTTCATTTACAGAAGTACATATTGATTTAGGAAAACCTTTATAACCTAAACATGCTGATTTTGCTTTTTGTTCCATTATAAGTTTATTACAGATATTATTTATTCTTTCGGTTGTAATTCCTGGTTCTATATATTTTTCAATTTTATCTATTATTACTGCTGCGCATTTACCAGCAATACGCATTTTTTTTATTTCTTGCTTTGTTTTAATAATATTCATTATATTTTTATATTAACTAATAAAAGTTTACATTTATGTGTTATAGAATGTATTCTATTTAATAAAATTACATTTTATTATAAAATAACTATTTTTATAATAATTAAATCATATGATATAATCAATTTATTTTTGGGGTAATAAATGTTAACAGTTTCAATGAGAGATATGCTTCAAGCTGGTGTGCATTTTGGACATCAAACTCGTTATTGGAATCCAAAAATGAAACCTTTCATTTTTGGTTCAAGAAATAAAGTTCATATTATTAATTTAGAAAAAACACTTCCTATGTTTAATATTGCTTTAAAAAATTTAAATAAAATTTCTTTAAAAAAAGGAAAAATTTTATTTGTTGGCACAAAACGTTCTGCTAGAAAATTAATTAAAGATACAGCACTTCGTTGTAATCAATTTTATGTAAATCATCGTTGGTTAGGAGGTATGTTAACAAATTGGAAAACAGTTCGTCAGTCTATAAATAGGTTGAAAGATTTAGAATTACAATTACAGAATGGCACTGTTGATAAATTGACAAAAAAGGAAGCATTGTTACATTCAAGAGAATTAATAAAACTAGAAAATAGTTTAGGTGGTATTAAATCTATGGGTGGATTACCAGATGCTGTATTTGTTATAGATGCTGAACATGAACATATAGCAATTAAAGAATCTAATAATTTAGGAATATTAGTTTTTTCTGTTGTAGATACTAATTCTAGTCCTGATGGAGTAGATTTTATAATTCCAGGAAATGATGATGCTATAAGATCAATAGAATTATATTTAAATGCTGTATCGAACGCAATAACTTTTAATGTTAATAATAAAAAAACAAATTCTACTAATGTAGTGATTTAGATTTTAATATTTTTTAATTTTTTATTTAAATATCATGAAATAAGTTGTTTTAACTTCAGCTTATTTCATATTAAATTTATAAAATTTTATATATTAAACAAAGGAAATTATAATGAAAAATATTACAGTTAATTTGATTAAGAAATTAAGAAATATTACAGGAATAAGTATTTTAGATTGCAAATATGCTTTGGTAAAATCTAAAGGAGATATTAATCTTGCTATAGATAATTTACGTAAGTCTGGAATTGTTAAAGCTCAAAATAGATCTATATATAATACAAATGAAGGAGCTATTTTTGTTTGTGTTAAAGATAATATTGGTGTTTTAGTTGAATTAAATTGTGAAACAGATTTTGTTGCTAAAAACATTGATTTTATTTCTTTTGGTAATAAAATTGTTAATTACATTATTAATAATAATTTTATTAAATTAACTAATTTAAAAGAAACCTTTAAAAATAAAATCAGTTTATTAATATCTAAATTTGGTGAGAATATAAATATAAAACGCTTTAAATTATTAAAAGGTGATTACATAGATTATTATTTGCATAATAATAATAAAATAGGAGTTTTATTATTAGTTGATAAATTTAATAGTGATCCTAATAAAATAAAATTTATAAAAAATATTACAATGCATATTGCGGCTAGTAATCCTATTTCTATATATTCAAATGATATACCAAATAAAATTATTGATAAAGAAATCGAAATTCAAAAATCTCTAGCAATTAAAATATCTGACAATCCTAAGATAATAAAACAAATAGTTGACGGTAGAATCAAAAAGTTTATTAATTCATTAACATTATGTAAACAGAAATTTATTTTCGATACTAGTAAAAATGTTGAATGGTTTTTAAAAAATTATGAAATAAATTTAAAAAAATTTATTAGATTTGAAATTAATAATAAAAGTTAGTATTTAATTCTTTATATAATTTATAGAAATACTTTATGCATACTAAAATTAAGCCTATATATAAACGTGTTTTATTAAAAATTAGCGGCGAGTCTTTACAAGGGAAAAAAGATTTTGGAATAGATTCTACTTTTCTTAATCGTATAATTAAAGAAATCAAAATTTTAATTAGTTTTGGTATTCAAATAGCAATTGTGATTGGTGGTGGTAATTTATTTAGAGGATCTTGTTTTTCAAATTTAGGGATTAATCGTATATTTGCAGATAATATAGGTATGTTATCAACTATAATAAATGGTTTAGCTATACATGGTTTTATGAGTAAATTTTCAATTAATTCTTATTTAATGTCCTCGTTTTGTATACCAAGTATATGTGAAGTTTATAATCGTGAAAAAGCAATTAAATTAATAAGTAATAACTCTTTAGTAATTTTTGCTGGAGGAATAGGAAATCCTTTATTTACCACTGATTCTGCAGCATGTTTAAGAGCTATTGAAACTGATTCAGAGATTGTTTTAAAAGCTACTAATGTTAATGGGGTATATTCAGATGATCCTAAAAAAAATTCAAATGCTATTTTTTATGATAGTATTAGATATAAAGATGTAATAAATAACAAATTAAAAATTATGGATTCTTGTTCTTTAATATTAGCTCGTGATTATAATTTACCTATTAGGGTATTTAACATTAATAAACATATGTCTATATATAAAGCTGCAATAGGCATTAAAGAAGGTACTTTAATTTATGACAGATAATTAAATATTAGTACTTTTAATTTTTTTGGATGAGAAATTTAAAAATGATTAACAATATTATAAATAAAAATTCTATAAAAATGCAAAAATGTATTAAGGTTTTTAAATCTAATTTAAATAAAATTAATACTGGTAGAGCTTCTACTTTATTAATTGAAAATCTCATGGTTGATTATTATAATGTTATGACTCCGTTAAAGCAAATTTCTAATATTACTGTTGAGAATGCTAATCTTTTAAAAATTACTGTTTTTGATAATTCTATAGTTAAAAGTATTGAAAAAAGTATTTTATCTTCTGAATTAAATTTAAATCCTATATCTAAAACTAATAATTGTATTTTAGTTCCTATACCTTTATTAACAGAAGATCGTCGAATAAACTTAATTAAAATAATTCAAAGGTATGCAGAAAAAACTAGGATTTGTATAAGAAATATTAGAAAAATATCTAAAGATAAAATTAAATTATTATTAAAAAATAAGGAAATTAGTTTAGATCAAGATCGTTATGCAGAAAATAAAATTCAAACATTAACTGATGATTATATATCAGAAACTGAAATTATTTTATCTAAAAAAAAATTAGAAATTAAAAAAGTATAATAATATTATATAAATAAATTTTATGTTTTAATACATAATTATCTAATTATAATTTTAAATTAAAAGTATTTTTATGATTCAATTAACTATTCTTGGTTCTACTGGTTCTGTTGGAATAAATACTTTATTGGTAATAAAAAGATATCCAGATTTATTTAAAATCAAAGCTTTAGTAGCTGGTAAAAATGTTGATGTTATGTTAAATCAATGTTTAGAATTCAATCCTGAATTAATTTCAATGAAAGAAGAAAAATATGCTAAATTATTACGACAAAAATTAAAATCGTTTAATTTAAAAGTTCAAGTATTATCAGGAATTAAATCAGCTTGTGATTTAGCATCTTTAAATGAAGTTGATACAGTTATTTCTGCTATTGTGGGTATTCAGGGTCTTATGCCTACTTTTTGCGCTATTAAAGCAGGAAAAACTATATTATTAGCTAATAAAGAATCTTTGATTGTTTGCGGGCAATTATTTATGCGAGAGTTATCTGTTAGCGGAGCTAAATTATTACCAATTGATAGCGAACATAGTGCTATTTTTCAGAATTTACCTAAAAAAGTCCAAGAAAAATTAGGTTTTGCTGATCTTAAAAAAAATGGAATTAAATCAATTATTTTAACAGGTTCAGGAGGTCCTTTTTTGAAAACTCCATTAGAAGAATTTTCTAATATTTTACCTGAGCATGCTATATCTCATCCAAATTGGAAAATGGGTAAAAAAATTTCTGTAGATTCTGCAACTATGATGAATAAAGGTTTAGAATATATTGAAGCTAGATTGTTATTCAATGCTTCAGATTCAGAAATAGAAATAGTTATTCATCCTCAGTCAATAGTTCATTCCATGGTATGCTACTTTGATGGTAGTATATTGGCCCATTTAGGAGCTAAAGATATGAGAATACCTATATCTTATGCTCTTACATGGCCTAATAGAATTTATTCTGGATCTGATTATTTGAATATATCTTCTATAAAAAATTTGTCTTTTTATCCTCCTGATTTTACCAGATATCCTTGTTTAAAATTAGCAATTGAAACATTTATTGAAGGACAGTCAGCAATAATCATATTGAATGCAGCTAATGAGATAGCTGTAGAAGCATTTTTAAGGAAAAAGATTAGTTTTAATTCTATTTATAAATTAAATAAATCTGTAGTTATGTCTTTTTCATATCCAGAACCTAAATCTATTGAAGATATTCTAGAAATTGATAGAAGAGCTCGTATTATAGCTTTAAATAAAATAAGTTTATTTTAGTATTTAGGAAAAAATATTTATTTTTTGTATATAACTTTTAATCAACATACATAGAAAAATTATCTATGAATTATATTTATAACTCCAAAAAAAAATTTGATTTTATAAAAAATAATATTAATCATATTGCAATTATTATGGATGGCAATAGAAGATGGGCTATTAATAAGAATAAATCTTATATTGATGGTCATAAAGCTGGTGTTAAAGCTGTAAAAAAAATTATTAAATATTCTATTATTTGTAATTTAAAAGTGTTGACTTTGTATGCTTTTAGTAGTGAAAATTTAAATAGATCTAAACAAGAAGTCGAATCTTTAATAAATTTGTTTTTAGTGGTTTTAAATTCTGATTTAGATATTTTATATAAAAATAATATAAAATTAAGAATCATTGGTGATATTAGTTTGTTTGGTTCTTTCTTTAAAAATAGTATTTTACATGCACATGAATTAACAAAACTTAATACTGGATTATTACTTAATATTGCAATTAATTATGGAGGAAGATGGGATATTATTCAAGGAATAAAAAAACTTATATCTAAAATTAAGTATAAAAAAATATCCTCAGAAAGTATTAATGAAAACTATTTATCTAAATTTTTATGTATTGATAGCAAAATTCCAGTTGATTTAGTTATTAGAACTGGAGGAGAATATAGAATTAGTAATTTTATGTTATGGCAAATTGCATATTCTGAGTTGTATTTTACAAATACATTATGGCCTGATTTTAATGAACATAGTTTTCAACTAGCTATTAAAGAATTTTTAAAACGTGATAGACGTTTTGGTGGTAGTTAAATAATTATTATAATTTTAATTACTAAAATTAAAATTTTAACAATATTTGATAAAAATATTATTTTTAATGTATGATAAGTTCATTATTTTTAAAAATAAAATTATTATATGATAATTAAATTAATTTTTTTAGTTTTGTTTTTTTTAATTTTTTGTGTATATAGTTATGGATTTACTTATTATAAGATTATTTTTAAAGGATTAAATTTAGCTTCTAGTGAAAAAATTTATAGAATAATTACAAATAATCAAATTAATAAAATATCTAATGTTAATATTAAAAAAAGTATATTTAAGTTATTTAATACTAGTTATTTTGAAAAAATTGATGTTTTTGTTGACAAAAATAAAATTTTTTTTAATTTTAAAGAACATCCTATTATTGATGATATTCACTATATTGATAATAGATATGTTAATTCTAAATATATTAATAATATTGCTAATAATTTAGGTATTAATGTTAATTTTTTTTTAAATCCAAGAGTTTTATTTTTATTTAAAAAAAAATTAGAAGATTTATATAAAAGATTAGGAAGTTATAACACTGTAGTTAAAATATTTTATTCTTACAAATCTACTAATCATATAATTTTAAAAATCGTATTTTTTGAAAAGAAATTATTATCTTTTGATAAAATTTTTTTTTCTAAAAAAAATATAGTTCAATTAAATAAAAATTTTTCTTATTGTAATTTAAAAAATAGTTTAGATTTTTTATCTATTTTTGATAGATTTTATTGTAAATTTAATCCTAGTTCATTTATAAATTATTTAAATTTATTACAGAGTTATTTTTTTAATCATGGATATATAAATTTTAATCTAAATTATATAAAAAGTAATTATATAGAAAGTAGAAATAAAATTTCAATTTTACTTGATTTAAAACAAGGAAAAAGATTTAGAATATCTAAATTTTTTTTACATATTTATCCTGATATTTTTTATGATTATATATCAAATATTATTTTGATTAATTCTGGTGAAGTATTCAATTATAAAAAAATTCTTTGCATTAATAAAAAAATTGCAGAATTTTTAAAAAATAATGGTTATATAAACTATTCCTTAGATTTATATCCTATAATTAATTATAAAGATAAAACAGTTGAATTACATTTTAATATAATTACAAATAATCGTTATCTAGTAAATAACATTTATTATGTTAATAATAATTATATTAAAAATCAAACTTTAAATTTGATTCTTAGTCAAAAACAGAAAAAATGGTATAGAGAAAACTTAATTATTTCAGATAAAAATCATCTTCTTAGTTCAGAATATTTTGATAATTTAGATATTAAAATAAAAAAATCTCCTAATTCATTAAATAAAATCGACTTATTTTTTTATTTTAAAGAAAAAAACAATAATTTATTAAATTTTGGAGTTAGTTATGGTAGCTCTAGTAATGTTAGTTTGAATTTAAATTTAATCAAAAAAAAAATATTTAAAACAGAGCATATTTTAAATATAAACAATATTAAAAATATTAACGAATCTAATGGTGAAATATCTATTTTTAATCCTTATTTATTCAAATATTTAAAAAGCATAAAAAGTATTTTTTTTTACAAACATAAGAATAATGATCCATTAAAATTACCTGATTATTTTAATAATACTTATGGATCAAATTTCATTTTTGAAATTTTTAATAAGAAAAAACATTCATTTTTTTTAAATTTAGAATATTTGCATGATTTTAATTCTAAAAATTTTTCTCAATTTTTTATATGGAATGATTTTAATTTATATAATAATTTTATAAATACTACTAAATATCATAATTATTCTTTTGATAGTTTTTTTATAAAATTTTTATGGAATTTTAATAATTTTGATAATTTGATATTTCCTAAGATAGGTAGTAGTATCTTTTTTAAAAGTAAATTTGTTATTCCTTTATATAATACATGTTACTTTAAATCTGTTTTAGAAATTAAAAACTATATTCCTTTTAATATAAATAAAAATTTTATATTATTTAATAACATAAAATTAGGATTTGGTAATTCTTTATATAACAGTCACTATCCATTTAATGAAAGTTTTTATTTAAAAACCTCTAATTCTGTAAGAAATTTAAATTATAACAGTATCTTTTATAAATTACATTCTACACATGATTACTATTTAAAATATTCTGAATATAACAATAATTTTTTAAATAAATTTAATAATATAACCGGAGGTAATACTTTTTTTTTAACAAATTCTGAAATGATATTTCCTGTACCTTTTTTAAATAATTCTTATATTGATAATTTAAGAATGTCTATTTTTTTAGATTTAGGTAATATCTGGAATGTTAATTTATTAAATACATTGAAATATTTTAGTAAAAGTATTACTGCTAATAAATATCAAAATATATATAATTTACATGTTACAACTGGAATATCTGTAAAATTTTTATCTCCAATAGGTATTATGACATTTTCATTCGGATATCCTTTGTATAAACAAACTGGTGATTCTATTGAATTTTTTAAATTAAATTTAGAAAAATAACTATAAAAAAATTTTAAAATTTTTTAGGAAAAATATTTTGAATACTAATATTAATAAATTAACATTTAAAGAAATTTTAAATTTGTTACCTCATAGATATCCTTTTTTATTAGTAGATAAAATAATAAAGATAGTAAAGTATAAGTATATTAAAACTATAAAAAATGTTTCATTTAATGAGCCTTTTTTTAATGGGCATTTTCCTGGTGATCCTATTTTTCCCGGTGTATTATTAATAGAATCTATGGCGCAAACAGCAGGAATTTTGGCTGTTGCTAGTATGTCTAAGTTAGAACATAAAGATTTATATCATTTAGTTGGCGTTGATAAAGCTCGTTTTAAAAATCCTGTATTTCCAGGAGATCAAATAACAACAGAGGTATATTACAAAAAATATAAAAGAAAAATTATACTTTTTAAATCAATATCTAAAGTAAATGAAAAAATAATTTGTAAAGCAAATATTATGTGCATGAAAAAATAATCTAAAATTTATAATATTTTTTATTAATACATTCAGCATATTTGTTATTAAATTTAATTTAAAACACGTTATTTTATATAGTTTTATTTCAATTTAAATATTTTTAAAAGTTTTAAATTTTAATAAAAAATTTTTTTATTTTTTATAGGTATAATATAATGTTTAAATTAATTTATAAAAATTATAATTTAATTGCAGGTGTAGATGAAGTTGGTTGTGGCGCATTAGCAGGACCAGTTGTTGCCGCTGCTGTAATTTTAAACGAAAAATTTAAAATACATGGATTAAAAGATTCTAAAAAAATTTCTATCAAAAATCGTTTATATATTAGTAAAGAAATTAAAAAAAAATCTTTAGATTGGCATATAGGAGTTGCTAATGCTCAAGAAGTAGATAAATTTAACATTTTAAACGCTAGAATGATAGCTATGAAAAGAGCTATTTTAGGTCTTAACTTAAAACCTAGTTATATATTTATTGATGGTAATAAATCTCCAAATATTTCTATTCCTATTCATTGCGTTGTTAATGGTGATAATATTATCAAAGAGATTAGCGCAGCTTCTATTATAGCTAAAGTTATACGTGATAGTAAATTAAATAAAATTCATTCATATTTTCCTGAATATAATTTTAATAAAAACAAAGGTTACCCAACTAAAGATCATATATTAGCTATTCGTAAGTTTGGTGTAACTAATTTACATCGTTTAAGTTTTTCTCCTATGTCTAGTTTTATACACATTGATCACAAATAAAGTTATTTTGAGATTTTGTTAAATGAAAAATCCTAAATTTATTCACTTACGCGTACATAGTGACTATTCTTTAATTAATGGTTTATCTAAACCTGAATCGATAATAAATAAAGCTGTTGAAATTGGAATGCCTGCTATTGCTTTAAATGATTTATTTAATTTGTCGGGGATAATTAAATTTTATCGTCATGCTCATATCATGGGCATTAAACCTATTATAGGTGTAGATTTTAAAGTTTATAATAAATTGTTAAAAAATACTGTATATTTAACTATATTAGCCATAAATAGCATAGGGTATAAGAATATTATTTCGTTAACATCAGAAGCTTATAATAATATCGTTCAATTTAAAGACCCTACTATTAAATACAGCGACTTAGTAAAATATAATCAAGGTTTAATTATACTTTCTGGAGGTATATATGGAGATATAGGAAAAAGCATTTTAATAAAAAATAAACATTTTATAAATCTTTTTTTAGAATTTTATAAAAAATACTTTTTAAATTTTTATTATATAGATATATCTAGAATTAATCGTAAACATGAAGTTCAATATTTTAATGATATAATTTATTATGCATTAAAATATAAAATTCCTTTAGTAGCTACAAATGAAGTATGCTTTTTAAATAAAAACGATTTTAGCATACATCAAATTAAAGTAAAAATACAAGAAAATTCTTCTTTAAACTTATCAAAATCTTTTTATGATTATACTGAAAACCAGTTTATGAAAACAGAAAAAGAAATGTTAGATTTGTTTTCAGATATACCTGAATCTTTACAAAATAGTGTAGAAATAGCTAAAAGATGTAATTTAATAATACCTTTATATAATCATTTTTTACCTATATTTCCTACTAAAAATATTAGTAATAAAAATTTTTTAGTAAAAAAAGCTAAAAAAGGTTTAATTAATAGATTTAAAAATTCTTTAAATATAGGTAATAATAAAGATTTATATTTAAAATATTTTAATAGATTAAATTATGAGCTAAAAGTAATAAATAAAATGGGATTTTCCAGTTATTTTTTGGTTGTAATGGAATTTATAAAATGGTCTAAATATAATAATATTCCTGTTGGTCCTGGTAGAGGTTCTGGTGCAGGTTCACTAGTAGCATATGCATTGGAGATTACTGAAATAGATCCTATTTACTTTGATTTATTATTTGAGCGTTTTTTAAATTTAGAAAGAACTTTTATGCCTGATTTTGATATTGATTTTTGTATGGATAGAAGAGATGAAGTAATAGATCATGTTTCTAAGGTATATGGCAGAGAATCTGTATCTCAAATTGTTACTTTTGGTACTATGGCAGCAAAAGCAGTAATTAGAGACGTAGGTAGAGCTTTAGGATATCCTTATGGATTTCTGAATAAAATATCTAAATTAATACCTTTAGATCCAGGTATTACTTTAAGAGATGCTTTTATTAATGAGTCTAAATTACTTAATATGTACTCTAATAATAAAGAAGTGAAAGTATTATTTGATAAAGCTGTTAAATTAGAAGGTACAATTCGTAATATAGGTAAACATGCTGGAGGAGTTGTTATTTCTCCTACCAAAATTACAGATTTTTCTCCTACTTATTTAGATTTAAATACTAATAATCCTATAACTCAATTTGATAAAAATGATATAGAAATTGTTGGTTTGGTTAAATTTGATTTTCTTGGCCTTCGTACTTTGACTATAATTCATAATACTCTTAACATAATTAATAATCGTTTAAAATTACATAAAAAAATCGATCTAAATTCATTAAATTTAAATGATCATAAGTGTTTTAAGCAATTACAAAATGCTAATACTACTGCAGTTTTTCAGTTAGAATCTAAAGGAATGAAAGATTTAATAATGAGGTTAAAACCAGATTCTTTTGAGGATATTGTAGCATTATTAGCATTATTTCGTCCAGGTCCGTTGCAATCAGGAATGGTAGATAATTTTATAAATAGAAAACATGGTATAGAAAAGATTTATTATCCTGATGAAAACTGGCAGCATGAATCTCTTAAGCCAATTTTAAATAAAACTTATGGGATTATTTTATATCAAGAGCAAGTTATGCAAATTGCTCAAGTACTAGCTGGGTATACACTTAGTGAAGCAGATTTACTTCGTATAGCTATGGGTAAAAAAAATCCTAAAGAAATGTCTAAGCAAAAATTTATTTTTCAGCAGGGAGCTAAAAAAAAAGGTATATGTAGCAAATTATCTATTAAAATATTTAATTTAGTTGAAAAATTTGCTGGTTATGGATTCAATAAATCTCATTCAGTAGCATATGCTTTAATATCTTATCAAACACTATGGTTAAAAGTATACTATACTTCTGATTTTATGGCAGCTTCTATGAGTTCAGATATAGATAATATTAATAGACTCGTATTATTAGTTAATGAATGTAAACAATTAGGAATTAATGTAAATCCTCCAAATATTAATCTAGGTAATTATAATTTCACTGTTAACAAAGATAATAGTCTTATATATGGAATGGGTGCAATTAAAGGAATTGGTTCTTCTACAATTGACTATATTATTAAAATAAGAAAAACAGATGGAATATTTTTAAGCTTGTTAGATTTTTGTTTACGTGTTAATCCAAAAAAAATAACAAAAAAAATTATTGAAAAATTAATTTTATCAGGTGCTTTTGATTTTTTGA
Source organism: Buchnera aphidicola (Neophyllaphis podocarpi) (assembly GCF_964059055.1). Lineage (NCBI taxonomy): Bacteria > Pseudomonadati > Pseudomonadota > Gammaproteobacteria > Enterobacterales > Erwiniaceae > Buchnera > Buchnera aphidicola. The sequence goes on from NZ_OZ060386.1 coordinate 243,335, forward strand.
ATATATATAGATCACATTTAATTGATATATTAGAATATACATTAAAGATTTCTAATCAATATAATATAAATAAAAATATTGGACAAATAGATATTTTTAGCAGTTCTTTAGAAGATTTATTTTACATTAAATTAAAATCAATTTCTTTAAAAAAATCATGGACTGAAGAAATAAAATTAGATAAAGAATATGAAGTTTTAGGTCTATACCTTACAGGTAATCCTATATCTGAATATATTTCAGAAATAGAATCTTATATAGCAAAATGTATTTTTATAAAAGATATAAAATCAATTAATGCAAATAAAGTTATAATTATAAGTGGTATAATAATATCTATAAAAATCAAAATAACTAAAAACAATAAAAATATAGGAATAATGTTATTTGATGATTTATCAGGAAGAATTGAAGTCATTTTATATAATCATATAATTGAAAAATATTCAAAATTTTTAAATAAGAATAATATATTAGTCATAAAAGGAAAAGTATCTTTAGATCGTTTTAATAGTTTATATAAAATTATTGCTTTAGAAATAATAGATATAACCACTGCAAGAGCAAAATATGTTAATAAAATTTGCATATCAGTAGTTGATAAAACTATTAATAAATTTTTTATAGACTTGTTATCTAATATTTTTAAACCTTATTTAGGAGGTAATATTCCCATTTATATAAAATATTTAAAATCTAATGTTTACACCAATTTAAAATCAGGAAACAAATGGTTAGTTTATCCTGAAAGAAAACTGATTAATAAATTAAAATTAATTCCTCAAATAAAAAAAGTAAGTTTAAATTTTAAAAGAAATAGATTATTAATATGATATCTAATTATTTAGATTTTGAAAAACCTATTCAGGTTATAGATTCAAAAATAAAATTATTGAAAAATTTATTAAGTAATTGCGATAGTAAAATTAAAATATTATATATACAAGAAATTAAAAAATTAAATAAAAAAAATAATAAATTAATAAAAAAAATATTTATGAATTTAAATTCTTGGGAGATAATTGAACTATCCAGACATCCTTTAAGACCTTATACTTTAGATTATATAAAAAATATATTCACTGATTTTGATCAATTGCATGGTGATAGAATGTTTTCTGACGATAAAGCAATTATAGGTGGTATTGCTCGCTTAAATAATATTCCAGTAATGGTATTAGGTCATCAAAAAGGCAGAGAATTAAATGAAAAAATATACCATAATTTTGGAATGCCGTTTCCGGAAGGATATAGAAAATCTTTACGTTTAATGAAAATGGCAGCTAAATTTAATATGCCTATAATAACTTTTATTGATACCCCTGGTGCTGATCCAGGTATTGGTGCTGAAGAGAGGAATCAGTCTGAAGCTATTGCTAAAAATTTAATTGAAATACCTAAATTAAATGTACCAATTATTTGTACTGTAATAGGAGAAGGTGGTTCAGGTGGTGCTTTAGCTATAGGAGTTGGAGATAAAATTAATATGTTACAATATAGTACATATTCTGTTATATCTCCTGAAGGGTGTGCATCAATCCTTTGGAAAAATATCAATAAAGCTCAGGAAGCAGCTCAATCTATGAAAATTACATCTGTAATTTTAAAAAAATTAAAATTAATTGACAGTATAATTTTTGAACCATTAGGAGGAGCACATAGAAATCCTGTTTTAATGTTTTCTATAATTAAAAAACATTTAATATCAGATTTAAATTCATTGAATAAGTTAGACATAAATCAACTTTTACGACTACGTTATAATAAAATTATGAATTATACCCATAAATTATTAAAATAAATATTATATATTTTATATACAAATGTTTTAACATTAGATGTTAATAATGTATTTGTATATGTTTTCAATTCTTATTTTTGTCTTTTGATTATTTTTTCTTTTTATATGTTCAATATAGTTGTTATTAATACTATTTTTACTAATAACTAAAATGTTTGGTATTCCTATTAGCTCTATATTAGAAAACATTACTCCTATATTTTCTATTTTATTATAAAATAAAACATCTATTTTCTGTTTATTTAAAAAATTATAAATATTTTCAGATAATATTTTAACTTTTATATATGTATCTATATTTATAGGTAAAATCGCAATCTTGAATGGTGCTATATTCTTATTCCATATAATTCCTTTAACATCATTATTTTGTTCTATTAAAGAAGCAATAATTCTATTTATTCCTATTCCATAACATCCCATATGTAGTAGTTTTTTTGTTCCATTTTTATTTTGAAAATACGATTGAAATATTTGTGAATATTTTTTTCCTATTTTAAATATATGCCCTATTTCTATATTATTTTTATTATTTGTTTTTTCTGTTTCTATATGATATTTATTTTTTTTTTCTTTTTTAGAAAAACATATTTTGTTTGCTTCACATTCATTTAGAGCTTGAAATTCATGAGATATATCTCCTCCTATAGCACCATTATTAGCTTCTACAATTTTAAATTTTAATTTTAAACGATTAAATATTTTAATGTATGTTTCATACATCAATTTATAAGTTGATATTAATGATTTATTATTTGCATGAAAAGAATAACAATCTTTCATTTTAAATTCTTTAGATCTTATAACTCCAAATCTTGGTCTAATTTCATCTCTAAATTTATTAGTTATTTGATATAATATTATAGGTAGTTCTTTGTAAGATTTTATTTCATTTTTTATTAATGTAGTAATTACTTCTTCATGAGTAGGACCTAAAACAAATTTTTTATTTTTTCTATCATTAAATTTCATTAGTTCTAATCCATAAATATCCCATCTTTTACTTTTATTCCATAGTTTAGCAGGTTGAATTGTTGGCATTTGTATTTCTAAAGCACCTATATTATCTAATTCTTTACGTATAATATTTTCTATTTTTTTTATTATTTTTAATCCTGTAGGTAACCATGTATATATCCCAGAAGATAACTTTCTTATTATTCCTGCTCTTAACATTAAATTATTACTCTTTATATCTTTAGATAAAGATGATTTTTTCAAAGTAGATAATAGATAATTTGTTATTTTCATTTTATTGAATTCCTTATTATATAAAAATTTTTATTATTATTAAAATATTTGTTTTATTTTTTAATTATTAATTTTTTGGATGTGCTATTTATTTATTATATTTGATACATTTTATATGTTAAATTTGTTAAAAATATTAATTTAAAAAACATAAAAAATTATTTTGATTTACATATATTTTGTTGTTTTTATTCCTAGTAACATTAAACCTTTTTTTATAGTTTTTGCTGTTATAAAAATTAAATTTATTCTACTATGTTTAATTTTATTATTATTACTTGATATAATTGAATACTTTTCATAAAAATTAGAGAACATTGTTGATAGATCATATATATATTTACATAGAATGTGAGGAGTTCCGTTTGTTATTACTTGGTAAATAGTTTCTTCAAATTGAACTAACTTAACTGCTAGCAACATTTCATTTTCGTTGTTTATTTCTATAACTCCATTTAAAATACTTTTTTTAACCTTAGCTTTTTGAAATATTGATAGTATTCTTAAATATGAATATTGAATATATGGCGCAGTATTTCCATGAAGTTTTAACATTTTATCCCAATTAAATACATAATCAGTTTTTCTATTTTTTGATAAATCAAAATATTTTAAAGAACCTATTCCTATAATTTTTGCTGCTCTATTTTTATTTATTTCAGATATATTTTTATTCTTTACTTCAACTATTTTTTTTGCTTTTTTTATTGATTTGTTGATTAATTTTATTAATTTAATTGTATTTCCTTCACGAGTTTTAAATGGTTTTTTTTCTTTATTTAAAATCATTCCAAACATATGGTGTTCTAACATGCAATCTTCATTAATGTAACCTGCTTTTTTACTAATCATCCACACTTGTTTTAAATGTTGATTTTGTCTACTGTCAACGTAATACAATATACGGTTTGCTTTTAAAATTTGACATCTATATTTTATGCATGCTATATCTATGGCTGAATATAAAAAAGCTCCATCTTTTCTTTGTATTGTAACACCCATAGGATTTCCTTTTTTATTTTTAAATTCTGTTAGATATACTATTTTTTTTCCATTTTTATTTTTTAAAATTTTTTGTTCTTCTAAATCTTCAATAACTTCATTTAATATATTTTTATAACTGCTTTCTCCCATTAAATCATTGTTATTTAATGTGACGTTTAATTTTTTATAAATTTTATTGTTTTCTTCTATGGTGATTTTTTTAATTTTATTCCATAAAAATATACATTTTTTATTATTAGATTGCAGTTTTACCAAATATTTATTCGATTTTTTCATAAATTTGTTATCTGAATCATATTTTTTTTTAGCTTTACTATAAATTTGATTCAATTTATTTAAACTAATTTTTTGTATTTCTTTGTTGTCTTTTTTTTCTTTGATATATGCAATTATCATTCCAAATTGAGTGCCCCAATCTCCTATATGATTAGTTTTTATTACTTTATGGCCTGTAAATTTAATAATTCTGAACATTGCATCTCCAATTATAGTTGATCTTAAATGTCCTACATGCATTTCTTTTGCTATATTTGGAGATGAATAATCTAAAATAATTTTTTTTTTGTTTTTTGTTTCTTTAATGTTCATCCTGAATGACTTTATAGATTTTTTTATTTCTTTTATTAAAAAACTTTTTTTAATAAAAATATTAATAAATCCTGGTTTTTGTATTATTACTTTTTCTGATATATTTTGTATATTCATATTAGATATTATTTTTTTTGCAAAATGTATAGGATTTTTTCCTATATTTTTTGCTATTTTAATAATCCCATTAATTTGATAATGACCTATATTTTTTTTTATTTTATTAGAAATATTTAGGTTATAATCTTTTATTAAATATTTATTTTTTATTAAAGATTTTTTAATTTCGTTTGAAATTTTTTTGTAAAGATTCATTTTAAATATAACTCTTTTAAATTTTTAAGTAATAATATCTATATTTCAAATATGTTTAAGTTATAGTTTATATCATATTTTACAAATCAGTTTTTGTTTTTTTAAAACTATATTTAATTTATGCTAATTTAAAATTTATAGAATTTTTTTTAAATAAATTTTCATATTTCTTGACTTTATATAAAAAGAGTGTATTATAACAAATTGTACTAACAAAAACAAAAATGCTCTTTAACAATATATCAGATAATTTGAGTGGACACCTTGTAGATCAGGTCAATAAAATTTTGAAATACAATTTTCTTAAAGGTTAATATTCTTTAAGTAATATTTTTAAAAATTGAAGAGTTTGATCATGGCTCAGATTGAACGCTGGCGGCAAGCCTAACACATGCAAGTCGAGCGGCAACAGAAAAAAAGAGTTTACTCTTTTTTTGCTGGCGAGCGGCAAACGGGTGAGTAATATCTGGGGATCTGCCTATTAGTGGGGAATAACTACTAGAAATGGTAGCTAATACCGCATGATGTTGAAAAACCAAAGTAGGGGATTTATAGTTTTTTATAAACCTTACGCTTATAGATGAACCCAGACGAGATTAGCTTGTTGGTAAGGTAAAAGCTTACCAAGGCAACGATCTCTAGCTGTTCTGAGAGGATGATCAGCCACACTGGAACTGAGACACGGTCCAGACTCCTACGGGAGGCAGCAGTGGGGAATATTGCACAATGGGCGAAAGCCTGATGCAGCTATGCCGCGTGTATGAAGAAGGCCTTAGGGTTGTAAAGTACTTTCAATAGGGAGGAAAAATTTAAAACTAATAATTTTGAGTCTTGACGTTACCTATAGAAGAAGCACCGGCTAACTCCGTGCCAGCAGCCGCGGTAATACGGAGGGTGCTAGCGTTAATCAGAATTACTGGGCGTAAAGAGCTCGTAGGCGGTTAGTTAAGTCAGATGTGAAATCCCTGAGCTTAACTTAGGAACAGCATTTGAAACTAACTAACTAGAGTATCGTAGAGGGAGGTAGAATTCTAGGTGTAGCGGTGAAATGCGTAGATATCTGGAGGAATACCTGTGGCGAAAGCGGCCTCCTGGACGAATACTGACGCTGAGGTGCGAAAGCATGGGGAGCAAACAGGATTAGATACCCTGGTAGTCCATGCCGTAAACGATGTCGACTTGGAGGTTGTTCCCTTAGAGGAAGGGCTTCCGAAGCTAACGCGTTAAGTCGACCGCCTGGGGAGTACGGCCGCAAGGCTAAAACTCAAATGAATTGACGGGGGCCCGCACAAGCGGTGGAGCATGTGGTTTAATTCGATGCAACGCGAAGAACCTTACCTGGTCTTGACATCCATAGAATTATGTAGAAATATGTAAGTGCCTTAGGGAACTATGAGACAGGTGCTGCATGGCTGTCGTCAGCTCGTGTTGTGAAATGTTGGGTTAAGTCCCGCAACGAGCGCAACCCTTATTCTTTGTTGCCATCAGGTTAAGCTGGGAACTCAGAGAAGACCGCCGGTTATAAACCGGAGGAAGGTGGGGACGACGTCAAGTCATCATGGCCCTTACGACCAGGGCTACACACGTGCTACAATGGCGTATACAAAGAGAAGCAAATCTGCGAAGACAAGCAAACCTCATAAAGTACGTCGTAGTCCGGACTGGAGTCTGCAACTCGACTCCACGAAGTAGGAATCGCTAGTAATCGTGGATCAGAATGCCGCGGTGAATACGTTCCCGGGCCTTGTACACACCGCCCGTCACACCATGGGAGTGGGTTGCAAAAGAAGCAGGTTTGTTCAACCTGATAAATCTAAAATTTAAAAGGAGAACGCTTACCACTTTGTGATTCATGACTGGGGTGAAGTCGTAACAAGGTAACCGTAGGGGAACCTGCGGTTGGATCACCTCCTTATTTAAATAAATAACCTTTTCTTTCAAGGTGTCCACGCAAGTTATCTGAATGTTTTAGAGTAAAAATTATTACATAGGCTTGTAGCTCAGTTGGTTAGAGCACACCCCTGATAAGGGTGAGGTCGGTGGTTCAAATCCACTCAGGCCTAGTAGTCTTTTAATTTTTGGGGCTATAGCTCAGCTGGGAGAGCGCCTGCCTTGCACGCAGGAGGTCAGCGGTTCGAAGCCGCTTAGCTCCAAGTTTTTATTTAAATTTATCTTTTTTATATCTTAAATATTTAAAAATATAAAATTCAGTTAAATTTGTTTCCTTGTAATTTTTTAAAATCTTTTTAAGCCTTAAAAAGATATTTATTTTTTTTTCAATTTTTAAACTAACAGGTAAAGTAGGGATATTTCTTTTAGTTTTGTTTTTTATTTTTTGATAATAGAAATTTATATTTTTATCCTTTGGAAATATTTCTTTTGCAAATTTTAAATTATTTAAAGTATATTCATGAGAACAAAATATTAATGTATTTTTAGGCATTAAACTTATTAGAGTCAAAGAATTAAACATTTCCTTATATAAATTGTTAGAAACATTTCCACACCCTCCAGAAAATAAAGTATCTCCACAAAATAAAAAAGGTTTACAATAATATGACACATGACCTGCAGTATGACCAGGAGTTAAAATAATACTAAATTTATTATCTAGTAAATTAATTGTTTTTTCATTTGTTAAAATTTTGTTTATATTACAGTCTTTAGCTTCTTTTGGTCCATAAACATCAATAAATGGAAATTTGATTAATATAGAATCCACTCCTCTATTATGATCATAATGACAATGTGTTATTAATATTGCAACAGGTTTTAATTTCATTTTTTTTATCTTTTTAATTGTTTCTTTTGCACTTCCTGGATCTATAATAATACACTCATAATTAATATAATTATATAATATCCATATATAGTTATCTTTTAAAGATTTTACATAAGTAAACTTTAAATTATTATTTTTTATTTGTAACATAAATTAAATTTGTAATAAAAGATGTTATTTAATTTTATTATATCCTATATCATTTAAAGTTGGTAGTTTTGCTGATTTTTTTGCTATTACATCACATTTTTCATTATATAGATTACCTTTATGAGATTTTAACAAAAACCATTTGATTTTATGTAATTGAATTAAAAAATACAATTTTTTCCATAAATCGATATTTTTTATCATTTTATTATTTTTTTTCCATTTTTTATTTTTCCAATCATATATCCATTTTAAAATTCCTTTGTATAAATAATTACTATCTGTATAAAAATCAATATTACATTTTTCTTTAATAGCTTTTAATGCCAATATAGCAGCCATTAATTCCATCCTATTGTTAGTTGTTAAAAAAAACCCAGATGTTATTATTTTTTTGTATTTTTTATATTTTAAAATAGCTGTACATCCTCCTGGGCCCGGATTACCCAAACAAGATCCATCGCTATAAATTTGAATTTTTTTCATATATAATCTCTATTATTATATTTCAATTATTTTATGCTTAATAAACATGAAAAAAAAAATAATCGTCAAATTGTACTTGATACTGAAACTACAGGAATAAATAAAAAAGGTAAACCTTATTTGAATCATCGTATTATAGAAATAGGTGCAGTAGAAATTCTAAATAGAAAATTAACTAATAACAAATTTCATGTATATATAAAACCTGATAGAAAAATAGATGATTCTGCTTTTAAAATTCATGGCATATCAAATAAATTTTTACTTAATAAGCCTAGTTTTCGTGATATATATAAAGAATTTTTAAAATATATTAATGGATCTGATTTAATTATACATAATGCACCTTTTGATATTGGTTTTCTAAACAATGAATTTAGAATGTTAAAAAAAGAAATTAACAAAATTGAGAATCTTTGTAATATTATAGATAGTTTAACTATAGCAAGAAAAATTTTCCCTGGAAAAAAAAATAGTCTTGATGCTTTATGTAATCGTTATAATCTAATTAATATTGATAGAAATATTCATAGTGCGATTATTGATGCTGAAATTTTAGCAGAAATATACTTAATTATGACAAGCAGACAAAATATAATTAATTTTGAATATTGTAATGATAAAAAAAATATAAAAAATACAAAAAATTTTTTAAATAAAAAATTAATTTCTTTTAAAGTGATAAAAGCAAATTTGGAAGAAAGTATTTTGCATAAAGAATATTTAAATTTAATTTTTAAAAATAATAAAATTTGTTTATGGAAAAAAAATTAAATTAATTTTTTTTTTAAACTACATTGACTATTTTATAAATCAATGTAAAATGAAATATCTTAATATATAAAGGTGCGGTAGTTCAGCTGGTTAGAATATCGGCCTGTCACGCCGAGGGTCACGGGTTCGAGCCCCGTCCGCACCGATAAAGTTTTTATAAAAATTAATTTTGTTTTTTTCTTACTTTCCTATCTTGTAATTAACTTTAAGATTTTAAATATCTTTAAATAAGAAAAATTATTCTTATAATTATTTTTTAATTAAATTTTTTAACTTTTTATATTTCAAATATCTTTGATACAAAGGATAAACATCTAGTATGTATTATGATAAAATCATTACTTATGAACTAAATAATTCCTTAAATATTTTAAGTGATTTTTTAAAAAATAAGAAGCAAATTGAAAATATAGAAAAAGCTGCAATTTTAATAGCTAATACTTTTAAAAAAGGCGGTAAAGTAATATCTTGTGGTAATGGAGGTTCTCATTGTGATGCTATGCATTTTGCCGAAGAACTAACTGGAAAATATAGAAAATATAGAAAAGGATATCCTGCTATATCTATTTCAGATTCAGGTTATATATGTTGTATAGGAAATGATTTTGGATATGAGTATATATTTTCTCGTTATATAGAATCCTTAGGTTATGCTAAAGATGTTTTATTATGTCTTTCAACATCAGGAAACTCTAATAATATTATTAATGCTATAAATACTGCTAAGAAAAATCAAATAAAAGTTATATCTCTAATTGGTAACGATGGAGGTAAAATTAAAGGAAAATCAGATATTGAGATTTGTGTTCCTTATTTTGGTTATGCTGATAGAATTCAAGAAATGCATATTAAAATTATTCATATAATAATATTTATTATAGAAAAAGAAATGAAAAAATAAAATATTATTTCTTAAATTAATTTTTTAATAAAAAATAAATAATTATATTTTTATTATAAAAAATAATAACATATTTTTTGTTTAGTCATCTTTAAAAAAGTATAGGTTTTATTATGAGTAACAAATATGTTGTAACTTGGGATATGATTCAAATATATTCAAGACAACTTGCAAATAAATTACTATCAGTCAAAAAATGGAAAGGAATAATTGCTGTAAGTAGAGGTGGTTTAGTACCTTCAGCCCTTCTTGCAAGAGAATTAAGTATTAGATGTATAGATACTTTATGTATATCAAGTTACGAGTATAACACACTAAAAAATCTCAAAATTATAAAAAAAGCAGAAAAAGATGGTAATAATATTATTATTGTAGATGATCTAGTAGATACAGGAGGTACTGCTCAAATTATAAGAAAATTATATCCTAAAGCATATTTTGTAACAATATTTGCTAAACCTATTAGTCGTTCATTAGTTGATGATTATATTATTGACGTACCTCAAAAAACATGGATAGAACAACCTTGGGATATGGGTTTTTCTTATTTTCCTCCTATTGTACATGAAAAATATAAATAGTAATTTTTTAATTTATTTGTATAAAATTTTTAATTGGTAAATAGCTAGAGGTTAATTTTACATGCAAAATAAAAATCATAAAACATATAATAAAATACAAGAATTAAACAAAAAAAAAATATATTTGTCTAATTTAAAACAACAATTATTTGTTATAGAAAATAAATTTAATAAAATAGTTGTAGATGCAGAAAAAAATATTTTTAATATAAAAAATAGATTACAAAAGGATGTAGAAAAAGTTTATAAATTTTCTATAGAAAAAGAAGTAAAATGTTTATTGCCTATAATTGATAGTTTAGAAAGCGCTTTAGAAATAGAAAAAAAATCAAAAGATAAGTCAAATAAATTAATTTTAAAAATTAAAAATATATTAAATTATTTGATTAATATATTAAATGAATTTAATGTTACAGTAATCTCAGATAATAACATACTTTTCAATCCAGAAATACATCAAGCTGTTTCTGTTCAATATAATAAAGATCTAAAAAATAATTCTATTATTATGATTATGCAAAATGGTTATAAGTTGAATGATAGGTTGTTACGTCCTGCAATGGTAATTGTATCTAAAAAAAATCATTAATAGAAAATATTTAAATTAATAAAAAGTCAATTAAAAAATATATATCTTAAAAAAATCATTAATTTAAATAATGATTTAATTTAAGTTTTTTAATAAAAATATTTTATATATAAAATATGAAAAATCATAAAACAAAAAAAGTTTTTAATAAGCGCGCTGTATATGACTATTTTATAGAAAAAAAAATTGAATCGGGTATGGTATTACATGGATGGGAAATTAAATCTATAAGATCAGGAAAAATAAACATTAATAATAGTTATATTTTTATTAATAAAAATGAAGTTTTTTTGATAGGATCAGTTATAGATCCTTTATCATATATAAATGATTATAAATCATGTAATACTAAAAGAAATAGAAAATTGCTTTTGAATAAAAAAGAGATAAATTTTTTACGCGGATATACTAATAGATCAGGATATACATTAATCTCAACTTCATGTTACTGGAAAAAGTCTTTTTATAAACTTCAAATTGGATTAGCTAAAAGTAAACAAAAAAAAGATAAAAGAGAACAAGAGAAAAAACATGAATGGGATTTAAATAAAAGAAGATTAATGAAAAATAAAATTTATTGATTGTATTCAAAAATATAGGAAAAATTTAAATTTGGATAATAAAGTTATAGATAAGTTTTGGATGAAAGAAGCTTTAAAATTAGCTAAAATAGCTTATTTAAGCAATGAAGTTCCAGTAGGATCTGTATTAGTTAATTCAAATAATATTATGATAGGTCAAGGATATAACACTTCTATAAATAAAAATGATCCTACAGCTCATGCTGAAATATTAGCAATTCGTGATGGTTCTTTCAACTTGCAAAATTATAGGTTATTAAACACTACATTATATGTTACATTAGAACCATGCATAATGTGCATAGGTGCAATTATAAATAGTAGAATAAAAAGATTAGTTTTTAGCCTTAAACATTTTAAAAATAATAAATTTTCTAATAATGTTTCTACAAATTTACATAGATTAATAAATAAAAATAATATTTTAGTAGAAACAGGAATCCTAAAAAAAGATTCTTTATATTTGTTAAGTAGTTTTTTTAAAACAAAGAGAAAAAATTAATTCTCTATTATAACTATTGCATGCGCATATTTTACTTCATCAGATATACTTAAATGTATTTTTTTTATTCCTATATTTTTTGTAAAAAATACTCCTTTATTTATAAAGCGTATATTAGGTTTACCTAAATAATCATTATATATTTCTAAATTATTAAAATATAATCCATTTCTAAATCCAGTACCAAGTGCTTTTACTAAAGCTTCTTTTGCTACGAATCTTTTTGCCAAAAATTTAATATAATCTTTACTAATTAAATATTTTTTTAATTCATATTTAGATAGTATTTTTTTTGCTAATTTATCTTTTAATTTTGAAATAGAATTTTTTATTCTTTTTATTTCAATAATATCTGTTCCTATACCTACTATGCTCATATTATAATATTTTCTCTTATTTAATTTTTTCTATTAAATATTTTATTTGTTTAATAGCTTTTTCTAAACCGACTATTAAAGCTCTGCTAATTATCGAATGACCAATATTAATAACTGATATATAAGGTATTTCAATTATTTTAGATATATTAAAATAATCTAATCCATGTCCTGCATGAACATTTACTTTATTAGCATTAGCAAAACTAGATACATCTATAATTTTGTTTATTTCTTTTGATTTTGTTTTACTTGTTTTACAATTAGAATATTTACCTGTATTAATTTCAATATTAGAACATCCAATCGATATAGCTTGTTTTATTTGATCCATACATGGATCAATAAAAACTGATGTTTGTATTCCATTAGATTCTAATTTGATAATATGTTCTTTAATTTTTTTACTTTCTTTTATTAAGTTAACTCCTTTTTCTGTTGTTAATTCTTGTCTTTTCTCTGGAACTAAACAGCAAAATTCAGGTTGAATATAGTAAGCAATATCTATCATAGATTTAGATGTAGATATTTCTAAATTCATAGATGTTTGAATTGTTTGTTTTAATATTTTAATATCTCTTTCTTTAATATGTCTTCTATCCTCACGTAAATGCACAGTTATTAAATCTGCTCCTGATTGTTCTGCAATATAAGCGGCGTGTACTGGATCTGGATATAATGTGTGTCTAGCATTTCTAATAGTTGCTATATGATCAATATTTACACCTAGTTTTTTTTTATTTTTCATAAAATTAACTCCATTTTTTTATCTATTTTAAAAATTATATTATTGTGGATCATTTTTTACCCATAACTTCAAATTTACTTTATTTTTTAAAATTTTTTCTATACTAATTCTAGAACTAATACTACATATTTTAATTTTATTTCCCTTATGACCTAAAATAATTTTTTTATGTCTATATTTTTTAATTAGTATTATTGCTTGAATTTCATAAATATTATTTTTATTTTTTTTAAAACTATCTATTATTACCTTAATAAAATAAGGTATTTCTTCCCCTAAGTTTCTAAATAATTTTTCTCTTATAATTTCAGTACAAATAAAAATTTTATTATTATTAGTTATATATTTTTTGTTAAATATATGTTCAGATTGAGGAATTAAATTTTTTATTATTTTTTTTAAAACTAAAATATTATTTTCTTTTTTTGCTGATATTGGTATAATTTCTTTAAAATTAGTTTTATTTTTAATAATAAAAATTTTTTTTAATAAAATATTTTTATTAGGTAATTTATCAATTTTATTAATAATTAATATTATAGGTACATTTTTATATTTTTTTAAAATTAATTTTAAAAAAAAATCATTTTCTTTGTTCCAAAACAAATTGTCTACAACAAACAAAATTAAATTAAAAGTAAATTTAATTTTGTTTGTTGAATTATTTAGCGAATTTTTTATTCCAGGATTATCTATGTATATTATTTGGTAATTCTTATCTGTTTTTACTCCTATTATTTTTTTTTCTGTTGTGTGCTTTTTTTTTGATGTAATAGATATTTTTTTTTCTATTAATTTATTAAAAATAGTTGATTTACCTACATTAGTAGCACCTAATATTGTAACACAACCACAATAATTTTTTTTTAAATTCATTCTATTCCTAATTTGATAAGTGCATTTTGAGCAGCTTTTTGCTCTGCTTTTCTTCTACTAGAACCTATTCCTATTAAATCTTCTGAAAAATTGCTTATTTCACAATTTATTGTAAATTTTTGTTCATGAGCTTCACCGCATATTTCTATAATTATATAAGAAGGTAATGGTAAATGTTTTGATTGTAAAAATTCTTGTAATCTAGTTTTTGGATCTTTTTGTTTATCACCTGGGCTTATATTATTTAGTCTAGATTCATACCATTTTAATATTAATTTTTCTACTTTTTTTATGTTACTGTCTAAAAATATTCCACCTATTAATGCTTCCACTGCATTTGCTAGTATAGATTCTCTTCTATATCCTCCGCTTTTTAATTCTCCAGGACCTAATCTTAAATATTTTCCCAAAGTAAACTCACCTGCTATTTCTGAGAGAGTATTACCTCTGACTAATGTAGCTCTCATTCTACTCATATCTCCTTCATTGATATAAGGGAAACGATGATACAAAGCTGCAGCAATAACAAAACTTAAAATAGAATCTCCTAAGAATTCTAACCTTTCATTATGATTATTACTAGCACTTCTGTGAGTTAATGCTCTATGTAATAATTCTTCATGATGAAAATCATATCCTAGTATTTTTTGTAATCTGTTAGTTAAGATTAATTTCATAAAATACCAATTTTAAAATAAAAAAATAAATTACATTTTATAAATGTAAACAATGGAATATAAAAATTATTTTAATATTTTTATTCTACTTAAATTTATATTATAAAAAAATAATTTTTTTTCTTGCTTAGTTATATTAATCCATATTAAAAATGCTTTTCCTACTAAATTTTTTTCCGGAATAAAACCCCAATATCTACTATCATAACTGTTATCACGATTATCACCTAATACAAAGTATTTATTTTTAGGTACTACCCATATATTATTTGATTTTATATTTTTATTTAAATTGTTTTTGTAATTAAAATCATTTATTTTTTTATTTAATAAAATATCATATGATTTATTATTTATATTTTCCTTTTTAGTATATAAAACACATGAATTATATAATTTATCTTTATTTGTAAAATTTTCTTTAATTTTACTACAAAAATTATTATCTTTAATATATTTACTGTATTTTTTTTTAGAATATTTAACAAATGTTTCATTATTAATTTTATTTGAGTATATATTGATTGTTTTATTTATTTCACTATATTCAATTATATCTCCAGGAACTCCTATTATTCTTTTAATAAAATATAAATTTTGATTTTTTGGATATTTAAATACAACAATATCTCCTCTTTTTAGATTTTCTTTGTAATTTGTTTTATTACTGTTTATATGATTTTGAATAAAATAATTTAATTTATTAACAAGTATAAAATCTCCAGTAATTAGATTTGGCATCATAGAATTTGAAGAAATATAAAATGATTCAATAAAAAAATATCTAATTATAAAAAATAATATAAAAGGTACAAACAAAGATGATATATAATTAATGATTTTTAAATGTTTTTTTTTATTTTTTTTTTATTAGTTATGTTTTTTTTTATAAAAAAACATAACCCTGTTATAATTAAAATTATTAATAATATATAGTTAATTTTTTTTTCTGTGATGTTCATATTTAATTTTATTTATATTTACCTAAAATTGTTAAAAATACTTCTTGTGGAATTTGAATATTTCCTATTTTTTTCATTTTCTTTTTACCATATTTTTGTTTTTGTATTAGTTTTTTCTTTCTACTTATATCTCCTCCATAACATTTTGCTATTACATTTTTACGTAATTGTTTTATAGTTTCTCTTGCTATTATATTATTTTCTATAGAAGCTTGAATAATGATATTAAATTGATGCCTAGGAATTATATTTTTTATATTTTCTACTATTTTTTTAGCTTTTTTAATTGCATTACTTTTATGAATTATTATAGATAAAGCATCTATTCTATCAGAATTAATTAAAATGTCTAAACGAACTACATTAGATTTTTTAAATTTTAAGAAATTATATTTTAATGAAGCGTATCCGCTAGAAATTGATTTTAGAGAGTCAAAAAAATTTAATATAACTTCTGACATAGGAATTTCATAAATTAATTCTACTTGATCGTTATGATATATCATATTTTTTTGTATCCCTCTTCTATCTACACATAAAGATATAATATTTCCCACATATTTTATTGGAGATAAAATATTGCATTTAGCTATAGGTTCTTTAATAGCTTTAATTAAATTTTTTTTTGGTAATTTAATTGGATTATCAATAATAATTGAATTATTATCATTTAATTCAATTTCATAATTTACTGTAGGTGTTGTAGAAATTAAATCTAGGTTGTATTCTCTTTCTAATCTTTCTTTAACAATTTCCATATGTAATAAACCTAAAAAACCACATCTAAAACCAAAACCTAAAGCAATAGAATTTTCTGGTTCATATAATAAAGAAGAATCATTTAAACTTAGTTTATTTAGAGAATTTCTAAAATGTTCATAATAATTTGAATCATTCGGAAATAATCCTGCATATATTTGTGGTTTTATAACTTTAAATCCTGGCAATGGTAATTCAGCTGAATTTTTTTTTGTAGTTATTGTATCTCCTATAGGAGCTCCTAAAATATTTTTAATTCCACAAACAATCCACCCTACAGAACCACAACTTAATTTGCTTTTTTCTTGTTTTTTAGGTGTAAAAGTTCCTAACTTTTCTACAGTAAAGCTTTGGTTTGTGCTCATAATTTTAATTTTATCTCCTAATTTAATTTTTCCTTCTTTTATTCTTATTAATGATATCACTCCTAAGTATTTATCAAACCAAGAATCTAAAATTAAAGCTTGTAATCTATTTAAAGAACTTCCTTTAGGATAAGGTATTTCTTCTATTATTTTTTCTAATAAATCTGTAATACCATAACCTGTTTTTGCAGAACATCTAGTAACATTTAATGTTTTTATTCCTATAATCTGCTCAATTTCTTTTAATACTTTTTTTGGGTTTGATGTAGGTAAATCAATTTTATTTAAAACAGGAATAACTTTTAAGTTCATTTCAAGAGCAATATTACAATTAGCTAATGTTTGAGCTTCTACTCCTTGTGTTGAATCGATTATTAAAATAGCTCCTTCGCATGCTGATAGAGAACGTGATACTTCATATGAAAAATCAACATGCCCTGGAGTATCTATTAAATTTAACTTAAATATTTTACTTTTTTTACTTTTATATTTTAAACTTACGCTTTGTGCTTTAATCGTAATTCCTCTTTCTTTTTCTATATCCATAGAATCTAATATTTGATCTGACATTTCTCTTTTTGTTAATCCTTTGCAAAATTGTATAAAACGATCAGCTATAGTAGATTTTCCGTGGTCTATATGAGCTATTATTGAAAAGTTTCTTATGTTTTTCATGTGATTTTCTTTTATATATTTAATATCTTTATTATAAATTATATTTAATATATAAAAAATATTTTTAATTTATATATTTTATAATATAATTGTTTATATAAAAATATAATTTTCTTTTCAAATTAAAACTATTAAAATGATAATATAATAATGAATAATAAAAAATATATAAATAAAGTTATAGTAGGAATCTCTGGAGGTGTAGATTCTGCTGTTTCTGCTTGGTTATTAAAAAAGCAAAATTATCAAGTAGAAGGATTATTTATGAAAAACTGGGAAGAAGATGATGAAAATAAACAATGTAATTCATATCAGGATTTAAATGATGCAAAATCTATTTGTAAAAGTATAGGAATAAAGTTACATAAAATAAATTTTTCTTCAGAATATTGGGATTATGTTTTTAAAAATTTTATTTATGAATACAAAAAAGGAAGAACCCCTAATCCTGATATTTTATGTAATAAAAAGATTAAATTTAAGTTTTTTTTAGATTTTGCGATTAAAGAACTTAAAGCTGATTATATAGCAACAGGACATTACGTAATTAAAAAAAAAATTAATAAAGAAACATTTTTATGTAAAGGTTTTGATTATACAAAAGATCAAAGTTATTTTTTACATTGTTTGAATCAAAATCAATTAAGTAAAAGTTTGTTTCCTTTAGGTAGATTTAAAAAAAAATATGTAAGAGAAATAGCTAAAAATATAGGATTATCAGTAGCTAACAAAAAAGATTCAACAGGAATATGTTTTATAGGACCTAAAAATATAAATATATTTTTAAAAAAATACATTAGTTCTGAATCTGGTAATATAGTTAATACAAATAATAAAATTATAGGAAAGCATTCTGGTTTAATACATTATACTATAGGTCAAAGGAAAGGTTTAAAAATAGGAGGTATAAAAAATAATTTAATTAATAAACCATGGTATGTAATAAAAAAAGATATTTTAAAAAATATTTTAGTAGTTGATCAAGGAAATTATAGTAAAAATTTGATGTCTATTGGATTAATTGCCAATCAATTAAATTGGATTAATAAAGATACTTTAACATTTCCGATTCATTGTAACGCAAAAACTAGATATAGACAGTATGATGTTTTTTGTAAAGTTCATAAAATTTCAAGATTTTATATAAAAGTAATTTTTAACAAACCTGTTTGTGCAGTAACTCCAGGACAATATGTAGTCTTTTATATTAAAAATATTTGTTTGGGAGGAGGGGTTATAGATAAAAACATACCTGTCATAAAAGATGATACAAGTAATTTAATTGACTAATATTTTTATAGAAATAATGATTAATTGAATTTTTGTTTAAACAATTTATAAAATTTATATTTTTAAAACTTAATAAAAGGTAATTAATTAAAATTATGTCATATTTAAATGTTATTTCTCCTATAGATGGAAGATATAATAGTACTACAATTAGATTAAGAAAAATTTTTAGTGAATATGAATTTATTAAAATTAGAGTTAAAATAGAATTATATTGGATTATTAAACTATCTGAAAATAAATTGATAAAAGAAATTGATCATTTTGACTCAAAAACTATAAAAATATTAAATCGTATATATAAAAATTTTAATTTAAATGATGCAAAAAGAATAAAAGAAATAGAAAAAATTACTAGACATGATGTAAAATCAATAGAATATTTTTTGAAAGAGAAATTTTCTAATCATGTTAAGTTAAATAAAATTAAAGAATTCATTCATTTTGCTTGCACTTCAGAAGATATTAATAATATTGCTTATGCATTAATGATAAAAAAAACTAAGGAAACTATAATAATACCTTTTTGGAAAGAAATAATAAAACATCTTAAATCAATTGCTTTAAAATATTCTAATATATCTATGTTATCTAGAACTCATGGTCAGCCAGCTACCCCTTCTACTATAGGTAAAGAATTTATAAATTTTATTTATAGAATGAACCATCAATTAAATATTTTAAGTAAAATTAAGATCTTAGGTAAAATAAATGGATCAGTAGGTAATTATAATGCTCATTATATTGCTTATCCTAAAATAAATTGGATTAAAATTAGTGAAGAGTTTATTAAATCTCTAGGAATTTATAATAACTTTTGTACAACTCAAATAGAACCTCATGATTATATAGCTGAATTATTTGATTGTATATCTAGATTTAATACAGTTCTTATTAATATAAATAGAGATATATGGGGTTATATTTCTTTAAATTATTTTAAACAAAAAATTTTAAATTCTCTTGAGATAGGATCATCTGTCATGCCTCATAAAGTTAATCCTATTAATTTTGAAAATTCTGAAGGAAATTTGGGTTTATCTAATGCTTTAATGAAACATATGACAGAAAAATTACCAATTTCAAGATGGCAAAGAGATTTGAGCGATTCTACTGTCATGAGAAATATTGGAGTTGCATTTAGTTACTCTGTTATAGCTTATGATTCATTTATAAATGGTATAAATAAAATAGATATAAATATAGAAAAAATAAAAAGTGATTTAGATAGTCAATGGATTTTATTAGCAGAACCTATTCAAACTATTATGCGTAAATATAATATTTTAAATTCATATGAAAAATTAAAAAAATTAACTAGAGGCAAAGAGATTACACAGGAAAATATAATAAAATTTATTGATTCTTTATCTATACCTGAAAAAGAAAAGAAAATATTAAGATTATTATCTCCTTCTAAATATATAGGAAAGTCTAAAGAAATTGTAAATAAATTTTTATAGTTATTAAATGTAGTTTTTATATTTTTATTTTAAAAATATAAAATTATTGCAAAGATAATATATTTTATTTTTTAAAATAAATTATAGTTATATATGAAAAAAGTATTATAAATTATTTTTTTGGGAAATTTATGAAATTGTTATCAGGTAAAAAAATTTTAATTACAGGTATAACTAATAAGATGTCTATAGCATATGGTATAGCTAAAACTATGCATGAACATGATGCTATTTTGTCATTTACTTATCAAAATATTAAAATAAAAAATAAAATAAAAAAACTTACAAAAGAATTTAAATCAACTTTGTTAATTAATTGTGATGTTACTAGTGATACTAGTATAAAAAAATTATTCTTAACTCTTAGTAAAAAATGGAATACATTTGACTGTATTGTACACTCTATAGCTTATTCTCCTAATTATCAGTTATACGGTAGTTATATTGATTCTATAAATAGAAATGATTTTCAAACTGTTCATGATATAACTTCATATAGTTTTGTAGCTCTAGCAAAATATGGAATAAATTATTTAAATTCCGGGTCATCATTAATAACTATTTCTTATTTAGGCTCACAACGAGCTATTCAAAATTATAATATAATGGGAGTTGCAAAAGCTTCGTTAGAATCTAATGTTAGGTATATGTCTAAAGATTTAGGTCCAATGAATATAAGAGTTAATGCTATATCTTCTGGTCCTATTAAAACAATTTCATCTTCATGTATCAAAAATTTTCGTAGAGTATTTTCAGATAATGCTTCTAATTCTCCTCTCCGTAAGAACGTTACTATAAAAGATATAGGTAATGTTGCTGTTTTTTTATCTTCTAATTTATCCAGCTCTATTACAGGACAAATAATTTATGTAGATGGAGGATTTAGCATAATATAGATATTATTTTTAATATTAATAATTTAATAAATTAACATTAAAAATAATTATCTGTATTTTATTTAAACTAAATTCAGGAAATAATAAATGTTTCAAAATAATGATGTACTTATAGAATTAAAAAAAAAATTAAATTCTAGGCTACCTCGTGTAGAAGGTATTGTTAAGAGCAATGAAAAAGGTTTTGGTTTTCTAGAAATAGATCATAAAAAGAGTTATTTTATTCCTCCCGGAAAAATGAATAAAATTATGCATGGAGATAAAATTATTGCTAAATTAGATTATGTTAATAACAGAGAAGTAGCAATACCTGAAAAATTAATTGAACCTATTTTAACTCGTTTTATAGGTCAAGTTAAGAAAAAAGAAAAAAAAATATTTATCATTCCTGATTATCCATTTTTTAAAAAATTTATACCTTGCTCAATAGAAGACGGGATAAATCATAAGTTAAAAGACTATGATTGGGTAGTTGCACACTTAATTCACCATAAATTAAATAATTATTGTGATTTTTATGCTAAAATAACTGAGTTTATTATTAGTAACAATGACTATTTAGTCCCTTGGTTTGTTACTTTATCTAAATATAATCTTCAAAAGTATGAACCTAAGATAAAAATTAAAAAAAATTTAATAGATGAAAATTGCTATAGAAAAGATTTAACTAGTTTAGATTTTATTACAATAGATAATTTTAATACTCAAGATATAGATGATGCTCTATTTGCAAAAAAAGTTTCTGAAGATATTATTTGTTTAACAGTGGCTATAGCTGATCCTACATCATATTTTAATTCTGGTAGTGAAATTGATTTAATTGCTATGGATCGAAGCTTTACAAATTATTTACCTGGTTTTAATATTCCTATGTTACCCAGATATTTATCTGAAGATTTATGCTCTTTAAAACCTAAGGTACGTAGACCAGTTATTGCCTGCGAAATTTATATTCAATCAAATGGAAATATAATTAAAGACAAAACAAAATTTTTTTTAGCATGGATTAAATCTAAGTTAAAATTGTCTTATGAAATTGTTGCAAATTATATAACAAATAAATCTAATACTTACATAAATAGTAATATTATAAATCAAATTGAACTATTAAATATAGTCTGTAATAGACGTTTAAAATGGAGAAAAAAATATGCTTTAGTTTTTCAAAATAATCCTGAATATTATTTTCAAATAGGAGAAAAATATGAAGTTAAAAATATTATTATAGAACATAGAAATATAGCTCACCAAATAGTTGAAGAAGCAATGATTGCCGCTAATATATGTGCAGCACATATTTTATCAAATAAATTAAAATTTGGAATATATAATACTCATATTGGTTTTGATTCACTAAATGCTGAAAATGTAATAAAAATTTTAGATAAATATTCTATTAAATACGAAAAAGGTGATTTTTCAAAATCTTTAATTACTACATTAAAAGGTTTTAAGATTTTAAGAAATGTTTTAGATAAAATATCTAATAAATATATAAACAATAAAATCAAAAAATTACAATCGTTTGTTGAAATAAGCTTAACACCCAAACCTCATTTTGCTTTGGGATTAGAATCCTATGCAACATGGACATCTCCAATTCGTAAATATACAGATATAATAAATCACAGATTAATAAAATCTATAATAAATAAAGAAAAAATTAATAAACCAAAAAAAAATATTTTATTAAAAATAATTGATTCTAAAAGAAAAAATAGATTATCTGAAAGAGATGTTACAGACTGGTTATATACAATTTTTCTTCAAAAAATAAGATTTGATAAAGAAATTTTTATTGCAGAAATTGTTGATATATATAGAGGAGGTGTAAGAGTTAGGTTATTAAAATTTGGTGCATATGCTTTTATACCAGCACCTTTTATTCATAAAATAAGAAATGAATTAATTTGTAATAAAGAAGATGGTACTGTTAAAATAAATAATATTTTGATTTATAGTATAGGAGATGAGATAAAAGTTAAAATAATAGAGATAAAAACAAATACTCGTAGTGTTATAGTTAAACCTATATAATAAATTTTATGGTAATCTATTTATAATTTTATGTCATCAAACAAAAATAATTTATAAAAAATAAATTTTTAATAAGAACATTTTATTTTATTTTTTTGGTTTTTTACTTTTCGTAAAAATAAATTTTACATTTTATTCTATATTTATAAATATAGGAGTTAAATATGGATCTATCAGCTTTTAATTTTTCTGAATATTTTAAATTCTTTATAGGATTATTCGTTTTAGTTAATCCTATAGGTATTATGCCTATATTCATTAGTATGACTAGCCGACAAAAATCTAAAGATAGAAATAAAACTAATCTAATAGCAAATTTGTCATCAGCTATTATTATGTTTATATCTTTATTATTTGGTAATTTCATATTAAATATTTTTGGTATTTCTATTAATTCTTTTCGTATTTCAGGAGGTATTTTAGTATCAATTGTAGCTATGTCAATGATTACAGGTAAAATTAATAAAAAAGATAAAAATACTAAAAATTTAGAAGATATTTCTGTAATACCTCTAGCTATGCCTTTAATTTCAGGTCCTGGAGTAATTAGTTCTATAATAATTTTTAGTACACATCATTATAACATATTGGGTTTATTATTTAGTAGTTTTATAATAGTATTATTTTCTGTTTTATGTTTTTTATTTTTTTTGCTGGCTCCTAGTATAGTAAAAATTTTAGGTAAAACTGGAATTAATATCTTAACTAGAATTATGGGATTATTATTAATGTCTTTAAGTATTGAATTTATTATCAATGGAATTAAGTCATCTTTTACTTTATTATAAAATAAATCTTTTATAAATCTATATAGGATATTTTATTGAAAAATAAAATTGTGATTGTTAGAGATTGGAAATTAAGTTATTGGAGTTTACTTTCTGATTCAATGTACATTTTCACTAAAAAAAGAAATTCTAAAACTTTTGACGAAATATGGTTAGCTGAACATTATCCTGTTTTTACTATAGGAAAATCTGGAAATAAAAATGATATTTTTCATAAAAGTTCAATTCCTATTATGTATAGTAATAGAGGAGGTAAAGTAACTTATCATGGACCAGGTCAATTGTTGGTATATTTTTTATTTAATTTAAAACGTCTAAATATATCTATCAAGCAATTAGTTTATTTAATTGAATTATCAATTATAAAAACATTAGACTATTTTAATATAAAATCAAAAATCAAAAATAATCATCCTGGTGTTTTTGTAAATGAATATAAAATATGTTTTTTAGGTTTAAAAATTATACAAGGTTGTTCGTTACATGGTATATCATTAAATATAAATATGGACTTAAAACCTTTTAGCTATATAATTCCATGCGGAAATAAAAACATCAGAGTAACTCAAATGACTAATTTTATATCTCCAATAAATAATTTATTAATAAAAAAAATTTTATTACGTAAAATATGTAAACTATTTTTATTTAATAAAATTATATTTAGTTCGCCTAATCTATACTAAAATATCTCAACTTTAAAAAATTTATTAATTAATTTTTATTTTAATAAAACAAAAATAATATATGAAACATAATTTAAAATTTAAATATATAAAAAAAAATCTTATTTCTAATAATAATATTAATTATTCTTATAAAAAATCATTAAGTAAACCTAGTTGGATTAAAATAAAATTACCATCAGATTTTAGTACAATGCATAAAATAGAAAAATATATGAAAGAATATAATATTAATTCTGTTTGCAAAGAAGCTTTATGTCCTAATATCACAGAATGTTTTAATAATGGTACTGCTACTTTTATGATATTAGGTAAATTGTGTACTAGAATTTGTACTTTTTGTGCTGTAAAACATGGAAAACCATTACTACCTAATCATAAAGAACCTGATAATATAGCTAATATAGTTAATTTAATGAATTTAAAATATGTTGTTATTACTTCTGTGACAAGAGACGATCTTAAAGATAGAGGAGTTAATCAGTTTACTAAATGTATTAAAAAGATTAGAAATTTAAAAAAAAATATTAAAATAGAAATCTTAGTTCCAGATTTTCATGGTTGTGTAAATTATGCAATAGAAGTCATTAGACAAGAACCGCCAGATGTTTTTAATCATAATTTAGAAAATGTACCTCGTCTTTATAAGCAAATAAGACCACATGCAAATTATAAAAATTCACTAAATTTATTAAAAAAATTTAAAAAATTTAATCCACATGTCATTACAAAATCTGGTTTAATGTTGGGTCTAGGAGAAACATTAGATGAAATTATTAATGTGATGTATGATTTAAGATCTCATGGTGTTTCTATGATTACTCTAGGTCAATATTTACAACCTAGTAAATTTCATTTGCCTGTATACAGATATTTGTTACCTGAAGAATTTAATCTATTATATAATAAAGCTAAATCTCTCGGATTTACTAATGCTTTTTGTGGTCCTTTTGTTAGATCTTCATATAATGCAGATTTACAACATAAAAATTAATTAAATAAATTATTTATGCTATATCTATTTTATTTATATATCATAATATAAAGAGGTTATTATATTGTTAAAATCAAAGAAAAAAAATAGAACTAAATTAATACTTGCTTTAGATTATAAAAATCTTAGTTCTGCATTATATATTTTGAATAATGTAAATCCACAAGATTGTAAAATAAAAATAGGATTAGAAATGTTTATAAGATTTGGTCCTAAATTTGTACAAAAAGTACAAAATTTAGGATTTGATGTTTTTTTGGATTTAAAATTTTTTGATATACCAAATACTGTTGCAAAAGCGGTTAAGTCGTCTGCTGATTTAGGAGTATGGATGATTAGTTTACATGCTATAGGAGGAGAGATCATGTTACAAGCAGCAAAAAATGCAATAGAAATTTTCAAAAAAGATTCTCCTATTTTAATTGCTGTTACTATTTTAACAAGTTTTAATGATAAAAGTCTTTCTAATTTAAATTTCAATAATTCAATCAGATCTTATGTGCTAAATTTATCTAGAATTGCAAAAAATTGTGGGATGGATGGAATTGTATGTCCTGGAACAGAAGTTTTAAACATCAAAAAAAATGTAGGATTAGATTTAAAATTAATTACTCCTGGTATTAGAACACCTAATTATACAAAAGATGATCAAAAACAAACTATAACTTTAAAACAAGCAAAAGAATATGGTATTAATTACATAGTTATTGGTCGACCAATTACTGCATCTACAAATCCCTTAACAATACTAAGAAAAATTTTAAAAAAATTATAAAAATAAAACAGTATATATTTAAAATATCTTTTTAAGAATAGCAAATAAATATGTGATTAAAAAGCCTATTATAAATCCTATTACAAATGTTAAGATGATTAATTTAGATAAATTATATTTTATTTTATAAAACACTAAATTTAAAGTAATAATCTGATTATTGTATGCAAATATAACACTACATATTACAATAATAAATAAAATAAATAAAATTACTAATAAATTTTTCATAAGATCCTTATTTTTAACTGTTTATTAAACTAACAATTTACTTTATATTAAAACTGTTACTTAAATAACAAATATTGAAATAATATTCAACTAAAAATTAATTTTTTTGAAAATATTATATTATAATAAAAATTATTTTATTTTTACAAAAAAATTTATGCAAATCAAAAAAATATCAGAAGCAATACTGCCTACTATTTGGGGTGATTTTACCATGATTGGTTTTGAGGAAAAATCAAATGGAAAAAATCATATTGCTCTTATCTATGGTGATTTTATTAATAATACATCTATATTAACTCGTATACATTCAGAATGTTTAACAGGAGATGCATTATTTAGTTTAAGATGTGACTGCGGATTTCAATTAAAAACATCATTAGAAATGATATCTAGTATAGGTACAGGTATATTAATTTATCATCGTCAGGAAGGCAGGAATATTGGTTTAATTAATAAAATTAAAGCTTATAATTTACAAGATAAAGGTTTAGATACTGTTGAAGCAAATCATAAATTAGGATTTAAGACAGACGAGAGAGATTTTACAATTTGTTCTGACATATTAGAAATATTAAATGTGAAAAAAGTTAGATTATTAACTAATAATCCAAAAAAATTAAATTCGCTTAAAAAATCAGGAATAAATATAATAGAAAGAGTTCCTTTGATAGTAGGAAGAAATAATAAAAACTCTAAGTATTTAGATACCAAAGAAAATAAAATGGGTCATATATTATCATAGAAAATAATTTATAAATATTAAAATTTAATTTATAATTTTAATATTTATATTAATAGAAATTATTTGTAATTTTGTTTTTGCTTTTATAAAATAATTATTATTTATTTTTTAAAATCTTAAAAACTTATTTTTTGAAAGTTGTTTTCTATTAAGTTATGATTATTATATGATTTAGTATTATATTTATAAAATATAAAAAATATTATAGTAATAAACACAAACGTATAAAATAAACTTAGTAATAATTTTTTTATAACTAATAATATTTTTTTGAAAATATAAAATATAAATAAAAAAAAATTATAAAAAATAAACATTATTTATTCCTTGTTTTTGTATAAATTAAATTAACTTGAATTATAATTAATTAAATATTATCTTATAATATTTTATATTAAATATTATTTTTAATAAAAATTTTTATATATAAAACTCCTATATGCTAATGTTAAAACATATAGGAATAATATAAAAATAAAATATTTTAATAAATACACATTAATATTTTTATATAAGACATAAATTTTTAAATTTATTTAAATATTATATTTATTTAACCTTTAATTAATTATATATTTTAAATATTAATTTAATTTTTAGTTATATTTATTAAATATATATTTTATATAAATATGTTTTTTATATAAATACAAATATTATGTTAGTATAGAAACGTTAGTTACAATAAAGGACTAAAAAAATAAAATATTTTTTCTATTATTTTTTTCCAAATAGAACGCGTATTCCATAGTTTTTTATTTATTAAAATAGAATTATTTATATATTCTTTTTGTATACAGTATAGATTTTTACTAAATAGTTTATCGTCAATAATTAAAGTAATTTCAAAATTTAACCAAATACTTCTCATATCTAAATTTACAGTTCCTATTACACTTAATTGATTATCTACTAAAATACTTTTAGTATGTAATAATCCTTTTTTAAACTGATAAATTTTCACACCTGATTCAAGTAATTCTGTAAAAAAAGCTTTGCTAGCCCAATGAACTAATAAAGAATCATTGTTTTTTGGAATGATAATAGTAACTTTTACTCCTCTATGAGAAGCAGTGCATATTGCATGTAATAAATCATCACTAGGAACTAAGTAAGGAGTTGTTATAATTAATCTTTTTTTTGCTGAATAAAAAACTGTCAATAGAACTTGATGTATCATATTTTCAGGAAAACCCAATCCTGATGCTATTACCTGAATAACATTTTTATTTTTAAAATTATTTTTTTTATAATTTACATTAAATATTGGTAAAATTCTTTTACCTGTTTCTATTTCCCAGTCAAATGAATATACTATACCTATGGTAGCAGCTATAGGTCCTTCCATCCTTGCCATTATATCAACCCATTGACCTATACCTAATGATTGTTTGAAAAATAAAGGATCAATCAAGTTCATACTACCGGTATAAGCTATATAATTATCTATTAATATTATTTTTCTATGTTGTCTTAAATCAACGCGACGTAGAAAAATTCTAAATAAATTTACTTTCATAGCTTCAACTATTTGAATGCCAGAATTTCTCATTATTTTTACCCAAGGACTTTTGAAAAATTCTATACTACCAGCTGAATCTAATATAATTCTACATAATATTCCTCTTTTAGATGATTTAATTAAAGCCATAGCTACTTCATCTACTATACCTCCTGGTTTCCAAATATAAAACACCATTTCTATATTATATTTTGCTAGATTAATATCTTGTATTATTATTTTTATGATTTTTTTAGTACTGGTTAATAATTCTAATTTATTACATTTTATACCAGATAAACATTGTCTATTTTTGCATAATTTGAATACTGAACTTGCTACATCACTATTTTTTATATTAAAGAATGATTTATTTATTTTTAAGCTATTAAACCAATTAGTAGTTTGAGGCAAAATTATACTTGCTATTTTATCTTTTTTCTTATCTGAATATAATTCACCAAAAAATACCCATGTTATTATACCAAATAAAGGTAAAAAATAAATAATTAAAATCCAAGATAAAGAGTAAGGAATAGTTCTACGTTTATTTAATATTTTTATTATAATAAAAGTTATAAATATCCAATATCCTAAAAATATTACCCAATTGATTATTTTGTATAAAATAGACATTAAATAATATTCCTATATTATTTTTTAGAATACTAAGATAATATTTAATTTTAATAATTATATTTCTAGAAATTAATCTATATATGAAATAAAAATATAAGTATATATATTTATATAATACTCATAGGTAGTAAGTTTCTTTTATTTCCATATCTATCTATAGCAACATATACAACTTGTGCTTTAGTAGCACAATAATATTTTCCAAATGGTTTTGAGCATAATTTTTTTATCCAAATTTGAATATTAATAGTAATAGAAGTATTACCTATCTTTATACATCTCCCATAACAATCTAATAAATCTCCAGATAATATAGGTTCTATAAATGTTACATTTTTCATACAAACAGTAGTAACTTTTCCTCCAGAAATTTCTTTAGCTAATATGGCTCCGCCTATGTCTATTTGTGATATAATCCATCCTCCAAATATATTTCCATTAGCATTAATATTCTTAGGCATTGTAAGATTTCTTAATACTATATGATCTGTAGGTATTCTATATTTTATTTTTATCATTTTTATTTCCTTATTTTTATAATAATTTAAATACTAATCACTTATTTCATGAAATTTTGGGTTTTTTTGATATATAAACAATTATATTGAGATACATACTGATATATAAGAATATATTTATTGAAATGAGATATATAATTTATTTAAATTTTTTAAAACTATTGATAGCAATCAGACATATTTATTTCATAAAACTTTTTAAATATTATATTTTTATGATTTTTAAATTTATTTAAAAATGTTTAAAATTTAAGTAATTAAATTAATAAGTAAAAATTAAATTTAAAATAATAAATAGAAAATTTTTTAATAATCTGAAAAAGTATTATTAAACAAATAATATTAGTATTTATATGTAATTAAAAATAATTTTATAAATTAATATAAATATATTTTTTGTTAATTATAATGATTTAATTTTTAATAATAAAAATGTAAAATTAAGATTTATATAATATAGTTATAAACTAAATTGTTATTAGTATAGACAAAAAGTAGAATATAACATATTTGTTTATTATTTTTATTAATAGAATATAAAATTTATAAAATATTATTTTTAATTCAGATTAAAAATAAAAAAATAGATTATAAATAATCTGTTGATTATTTATATTTTTATATATAAAAATATAAATAATCTGTTGATTATTTATATTTTTATATATAAAAATTTAATTTTTTTTGTTTTTATTTAAACATTCTTTTTAAGAAATAGACGTATAACTATAAATAATTATTCAATATCAAATTTATTCTTGTATTAATAAAATTGATATTTTACGTTTATTTATATAAAAATTATTATAAACATTTAAATAAATATCTTAAAACAATTGATTAAAAAAATTTTGTTAATTTTGCATTAATAATTATTAATTGATAGAATAATTTATATCTTATATATTACTTTATATAAATATATACTTTAATTTTTTAACATTTTATTTTTGCTAAAAATAGTAGCATTTTTAAAGTATGATGTAGTTTCTTCTATTTTTTTTATTAAATTTCTTTTATTATTATAATTTTCTTCTATAATTTTTGCAAAAATAGAACCGCAGATAACACCAGAAATACCCTGACTCAACGATAAATTTATTTGTGATATTTTTGATATTCCAAAACCTTGTAATATAGGTAATTTGTTACAATATTTTTTTAAATTTAAAATAGTATTTTTTAAAATTTTTTTATTTATCTCTTTATCTATACCTGTAACTCCAAGGCGAGATATTAAATAAATGTATCCTTTTTTACAATATTTAGATAACTTTATTATAAATTCTTTTTTAGCATTAGGAGGGCAAATAAAAATTTGTGAAACATTATTTATAATAGATTTATCATAGAATTCACTGATTTCTTCTATAGGAACGTCTGCTATTAACACAGAATCAATACCAATATACGAACATTTAGAATAAAAATTATTGATTCCTGCATTAAATATAATATTTGCATATACTAATAATCCTATTGGTATATTTGGATAGATGTTTCTTATATTAGATATTAGTTTAAAACATTTATGTATATTAAATTCGGATTTAAAAGCACGTAAATTAGCATTTTGAATCGCTACTCCATCAGCTATAGGATCAGAAAATGGTATTCCTAACTCTAATGCATCAGCTCCAGATTTAATTAAAGAAATAATAATTTTCAACGAAGTTTCATAAGAAGGATCACCTATTATCAAAAAAGGTACAAAACATCCTTCTTTTTTATAATTTAATTTTTTAAATAATTTTTTATAACGATCCATTTTATTAATTCCTATTTTTTATTTTTTATTTTCATAAATAGTTGAAATATCTTTATCTCCTCTACCCGATAAGTTTACTACTATTAATTGTTTTTTATTAGGATTATTTTTAATCAAGTTAATAGCATATGCTATAGCATGAGATGATTCCAATGCAGGAATTATTCCTTCTTTTTTAGCTAATATTTTAAAAGCATCAATAGCTTCTAAGTCATTTATTGAATAGTATTTTGCTCTTTTAATAGATTTTAACCATGCATGTTTAGGTCCTACAGATGGAAAATCTAGTCCGGCTGATATAGACCATGATTTTTTAATTTGACCTTCATCATCTTGCATTATTAATGATTTCATACCAAAAAAAATACCTAATTTTCCATATTGTAATGGAGATCCATGTTTTTCTGTATTAATACCTTTACCGGCAGGTTCTACCCCTATTAATTCTACTTCTTTATCATTTATAAAATCAGAAAATATACCTATTGCATTTGATCCTCCTCCTATACAAGCTATGATTTTATCAGGTAATTTTCCTTCTAAAGTCAGAATTTGTTTTTTTGTTTCTTTTCCTATAATTTTTTGAAACTCTTCTACTATAGTAGGATATGGATGAGGACCTGCAGCTGTACCTAGCATATAATGAGAATTTTGATAACTTTCAGACCAATCTCTTAATGCTTCATTACAAGCATCTTTCAATGTTTTAGAACCTGTCTTTACAGAAATAACTTTAGCTCCCATTAATTCCATTCTAAAAACATTAATTGACTGTCTTTTAATATCTTTTTCTCCCATGTAAATTCTACATTTTAATCCTAATAAAGAGCTAGCTATAGCTGTTGCTACTCCATGTTGTCCTGCGCCAGTTTCAGCTATTATTTCTTTTTTATTCATTCTTATAGCTAATAAAGCTTGTCCTAATACTTGATTTGTTTTGTGAGCTCCTCCATGCAATAAATCTTCTCTTTTTAAATAAAGTTTTGTTTTAGTATTATTAGTTAAATTACGACATAAAGTAAGAGGAGTTGGTCTTCCTGCGTAGTTTTTTAATAATTTTTTGAATTCTAAAATAAATTTATAATCTTGTATAGCTTCAACAAAACATTTTTCTAGTTGATATAAAGCTGGAACTAGAATTTGAGGAACATACATTCCGCCAAATTTACCAAAATAAGGATTGAGTAAATTCATTATATTAATAATCCGTAATATTAAATGATAATTTTAATTAAAAATAATATCTTAAAGAATCAAAAACGTCTTTTACTTTTTTATGATCTTTTTTACCAATGGTAGATTCTACACCTGAATTAAAATCTAATCCCAAAAAACCTAATTTTGATGCTTTAACACAATTATTAATATTTAAACCTCCTGCAAGAATTATTTTTTTTGTTTTAATATCTTTTAATAAAGACCAGTCAAAACTCTTTCCGCTTCCTCCTTTAATATTATCAAATATATTTAAATCAATATGTTTTAAATTGAACATTGGAATTACATTTTTTATACCAATTGCTTTCCATAAATATACTTTTTTTGATATATTTTTTCTTAATTTAAAAATATATTCTTGATTTTCATTTCCATGTAATTGTATTGCATATAAATTTAATTTCTCAGATAAATATTTTATAAGATTTATATCTTGATTATAAAATACACCAACGTATTTTAAATTATTATATTCTGTTATTAGTAAAGCTTCTTTAACTTTTATTTTACGAATAGAATTTTCTGCAAATATTAATCCTCCATAAATAGCACCATAATTATAACACATAGTTGCATCTTCTTTATATTTTAAACCACAAACTTTGTTTTCTCCCATAATTAATTTACGTATAGCTGTATATAAATTATCTTGATGCATTAAATGAGAACCAATTAAAAAACCATGTACCATAGAACTAAGCTCTCTTACTTGAGAATATTTATTTATACCTGATTCGCTGATAATAATAACATTTTTATCTTTAATTAATTTAGATAATTTTCTTGTTCTATCTAAATCTATAGATAGATCATGTAAATTTCTATTATTAATACCAATAATATTAGACTTAAGTTTAATAGCTCTTTTTAGTTCTTTTTGGTTACTGATTTCAGTAAGTACTTCAATATTTAAATTATAAGCAATTTTACGTAAAAATAAATATTGATTATCATTTAATATAGATAACATCAATAAAATAGCATCTGCTTTAAAATAACTTGCTAAGTATATTTGATATTCATCAATAATAAAGTCTTTACATAATATAGGTTTTGTTGTTAATGAACTTACTTTCTGTAAATAACTAAAATGTCCTTTAAAATATTCTGTATCTGTTACTACAGAAATAACAGATGCATATTTTTCATATGTTTTTGCTATTCTAATTATATCAAAATTTTTTCTTAATAACCCTTTAGATGGAGAATGTTTTTTAATTTCTAATATAAAAGAAGGTTTATCTTTTATTAACGCTTTTTTGAATTTTCTTTTTGAATAAAGTATTTTATTTTTAAAATTATCTAATGGCATTTTTATTTTTTGTTTTTTAATCCAATCTAATTTATTAAAAATAATGTTTTCTAATATTGTTTTTTGCATAAAAGTTAACCTATAAATAAAAAGAGTTAATAAATTGATATATTTTTCCACTTCTAATTATATCTAATATATATCTAGCATTATCTTTTAAATTATTTTCTCCATTGATTTTTAACAATATTGAGGTATTCATAGCTATTAAATATTCATAACATTTTTTTCCTTCACCTTTGAGTATCTTTTTTGTAGTATCAAATATTTCTTCTAAAGAGTTAATTGTTATATCTTTTTTTTTGAATGGTTTAAAACCAAAAATTTCAGGATTTAAATTATAATAAGAAATTTTTCCATTATTTATTTCAGCAACGTTTGTATCACTAGAAATTGAAATTTCATCCATGCCATTGCCATATATTACAAAAGCTTTTTCGTATTTCATTTTTACTAAAGTTTCAGCAATTATTTTAGTTAATTTTTTATTATATACTCCAATTACAATTCTTTTAGGTTCAGCTGGATTTAATAATGGTCCTATTATATTAAATATTGTTCTAGTTTTTAAATGTTTTCTAACAGTAGATGCATATTTAAACCCTGGATGATATTTTGTTGCAGGTAAAAAACATATATTAAATTTTTTCAGCATTTTTTTTGCTGCTATAGGATCTATATTAATTTTTATACCTAACATTTGTAGTATATCAGATGATCCGCATGTACTAGATACTCCTGTATTACAATGTTTGATAATTTTTACTCCACAATATGCAGCAATTAAAGAACTTATAGTAGAAATATTAATAGTATTTGCATTATCTCCTCCAGTACCAACAACATCTAAAAAAGGAAAATTTGGTTTTTGAAAATGTATTTTTTTTTCTAAAAAAGCATTAACAGCTCCACATATTTCTTCTTTGGTCTCTCCTTTTATCTTCATTGCAATCAAACATCCCGCTAATTCTATGTCACTAATATCTCTTTTTATAAAATTCTTAAATAATAAATAGCTTTCTTTTATACTTAAAGATTTTTTAGTAAATATTTTTTTTATTATTTCTTTAATCATATATTTATGTCCATATTTAAAAATAAATAATTTTATTATAAAAAATATTTTTATTTGAATATGTATATTATATTTTATATTTTTGTTATATTCTAATTAAAATTTAATTACATATAATATAAAATATAATTTTATCAAATTAATATATAATTAAAACTATTCAATATAAGGATTTAGTATTGATGCAAAAAATTATTTTACTTTTTTTATTTATTTTAGTTTCTTTTACTTGGGGAACTACATGGTTAGCTATGAAAATAGTATTAGAAACCATTCCTCCTATTTTTGCGACAGGATTAAGATTTTTATTAACTTCACCTTTATTAATATTAATAGCTTTATTTACTAAAAAAGATCTTTTTTTTCCTGAAGGGAAAAGATTTTTTCAATTTATTATTTCAGTTTTTTATTTTGCAGTACCATTTACATTAATGCTATACGGAGGACATTATTTAAATTCTGGAATTTCTTCCATTATTTTTGCAAATATGCCTGTTTTTGTGCTAGTTTTATCATCTTATATTTTAAAGAAAAAATTCTATTTATTACAAAATATAGGATCATTAATATCTATTTCTTCTTTAGTTTATTTATTGATAGAAAATATCTATAATCTAAATTTTTTAAAAATTAAAGGAATTTTAGCATTAGTGTCAGCTATGATAATTCATGCATTAGTTTATACTCAATGTAAAAAACAATTACTAAATGTTTCAGTTATTACTTTTAATGCCTTACCTTCATTTTTCTCAGGAATTATTTTAATAATAATATCTTTTTTTGTAGAAAATCCGAAAATAAATGATTTTTCTTTGATATCTTTTACAGCTGTTATTTATCTCTCTATTTTTGCTGGAATTTTTGGTATATTATCCTATTTTTATTTACAAAAAAATGTTAGTTTATTTCATGCATCAATAGTTTTTCTAATTTTCCCTTTTATATCCATAGGACTAGAATCTTATTTTTATAGTTATAATATTTCTAATCAAGAATTAATGATTATGATGTTTACTTTATTAGGAATTTTATTAACATTAATACCAAAACAATATTTTAAAAAAATTAATTGTTTAAATTAAAAATTATTGATTAATAAATAATTTTTTATGTAGTAAAATACTTTTCCTATTTTTATATTTTTAATTATATTAATGTGTGTACTTTTGCTATGGTACATTAACTTTTATTTTCTATAGAACAATCACAACATCTAATATTTTTTGAACTAATGCTAGATCAAAATACAATTAAAAACTAAAATGAGTATTCTTATATTGTTTATAAAATACTTATGTCATACCTTTTTGTTTAAAAATTTATATAAAAAATATGTATTACTTATATGTTTGACTTTTTTCCAACATTTTATGTTATAAATAAAATTAAATTACCCTCTGATTATTATAATAAAGGTAATAAAATTTTATTAATAAAAAAGTTGAATTTAAATTCACTTCAATTACTTTGCCTGTTCTAAAAATTTATTTGAGAAATAGTTGATAATACTATTTTAAATACAAAACTATTATTTAATTAAATATATAATCTAATATACAATTTAATACTTTTATGAAAAGTTTTTATAATTTTATATTTAGATTTGACTGTATAGTACTAAAAATAAAATTTATTTTTTATATTTTAATAAATTTAGATAATTTTTATAGTTTTAAAGAATTTTTCCTAATATAATTGTCAGAAATACTAAAATAGTATAACTGATATAGGCTATTTTTCTTTATCATTTTACTAATACCAGCGATTAATATTATACGATTTTTTTTTAAAGTTTAATTGTAGTATTATTTAATTTAATTTTTATTTCAAATAGTAATTTTAAATTATTTACATGTTTTCTTATTATGATATATATAAATAATAATTTTTTTATTTAAGGATTTAAATATAAAATGCAATTAATAACAAATTATTTATTATTTTTAATTAAATTTACTACTATTATTTTATTCATTATATTTATTATATTTATAATAACATATTTTAAAGATAGGATGAGTAAAAATACAGGAAAATTAATAATTAGTTCTCTCAATGATCATTATAAAGAAATGAAAGATACTATTAATTTAAATAGAACAAAAGAAAAAATTAATAAAGAAACAGAACAACAAAAAATTCAAAATAATAATTATAAATTTAAAATATTTAAAAATTTTTTTAGAAAAACAAAAATATATTCAAATATTTATAAACCA
Source organism: Buchnera aphidicola (Neophyllaphis podocarpi) (assembly GCF_964059055.1). Taxonomy (NCBI): domain Bacteria; kingdom Pseudomonadati; phylum Pseudomonadota; class Gammaproteobacteria; order Enterobacterales; family Erwiniaceae; genus Buchnera; species Buchnera aphidicola. The sequence goes on from NZ_OZ060386.1 coordinate 281,235, forward strand.
AATTTATATGTATTAGATTTTAAAGGTAGTATTAATGCAAATGAAGTTGATTATTTAAAAGAAGAAATATCAGCAATTATATCTACTGCAAAAAAAGAAGATCAAGTATTACTTAGGCTTGAAAGTAGCGGTGGTGTTATACATGGTTATGGACTAGCAGCTATGCAACTACATAGATTACGTCAAGAAGGTATTAAATTAATTGTTTCTGTAGACAAAATTGCTGCCAGTGGAGGTTATATGATGGCATGTGTAGGAAACCATATAATGGCTTCACCGTTTGCAATATTAGGCTCTATAGGAGTTGTTGCACAAATACCTAATTTTAATAAATTATTAAAAAAATATAATATTGATATTGAATTACATACTTCTGGAAATTATAAAAGAAATTTAACATTATTAGGAAATAACACTGAAAAAGACAGAATAAGATTTAAAAAAGAGTTAAATATTGCACATAATGTTTTTAAAAGTTTTATAAGTAGAATGAGACCTTGTGTAAAAATAAATAAAGTATCAAACGGAAAACATTGGTTTGGAAGTATTGCTATTAAAAAAAAATTAATAGATAGTCTTGGAACAAGTGATGAATTTTTACTAAATAAAAATAGAGATTTTAATTTAATATGTATAAAATATTTAAATAATAAAAATAGTTTTATAAATATAAAAAACAAAATTTTAAATACAATCAAAAAAATTTTAATAATTCTTCTACATAATTAAGTGACAAAATAAAACTTGGTATTTTGTTTATAAAATATATATGTGTATATATTTTATAAACAAAGTTTTATTAAAGAATTAATTTTAAAAAACATTCATACATAATTTTAATTTTTTTATAAAATCATTTTTAAAACTTTTTGTATTACTTTAGAATTACCTACTAATATATTACCAAAATTAGAATAATCATTACCTCCGTAGAGATCAGTAATTAAAGCACCAGATTCTCTAATTTGTAACTCGCATGTAATTAAAATACATGGCTTGATATTAAAATATATACATAAATCTATCCTATTGGAAGCTAAATATACCAATTCTAACATTTTAGATCCTGTAAATCTAAGATTATTACAATTAAAAATTAAATTTTTAATTTTTTTGTTATATATATCTAATCTATTTTCTTCTTTAAATATGGGTAAATAGTTAGTTGATATAGATAGACTAGATAAATTAAAATTGTTACTACATCTCATACGATAACCATTTATTTGAGCTCCTCTACCTCTTACGGATGTAAACAATTCGTTTCTCATAGGATCATATATAACAGAAATTTCAGTCCTATTTTTTATATATATAGCTATTGTAATCGCAAAGTGTGGATATTTTTTTAGAAAATTTATTTTTCCATCTAATATATTTATAATCCAATGAATATTTTTGTTATTTTTTTCTTTAATAATCCTTAATACAGAAACATTATCTACAACATAAATATGTTTAGGATAGTACCTTTTTATAATTTGTATAATTAAATTTCTAGATTTATAAATAATATTATTAATATATTCTTTATTATTTATATTTTCTAATGTCTTTTGATTAGTATAACTTTGTACTAATAATTTTCCTGCATGACGGACAGCTTTTATAGCAACATTTAACATAGGATTCATATTTTAAATCTCGTATTACTGAAAATATTTTATAAAAAATAAAAATTTTTATTTTATCTGTTAGTGTAATAATACTTATTATATAACTTTTTTAAAAAATTTAATTTAATCAAAAAATTAAATTAAAACTATTATATAAAATATAAATATATCTAATAATAGAAATAACGTTGATAAATAAATTTACATTAATTAATATAATAAACAATAAATAATAAATTAAGGTTAAATAATATCAGTGTATTATTTAAATAACTATAAAAGAAGAAAATCTAAAAGAATTTATGTAGGAAATGTTCCTATAGGTGATAATGCTCCAATATCTATTCAATCTATGACAAGCACAAATACTATAGATATAAAATCAACAATTAATCAAATTTTGTCATTAAAAAAAGCTGGAGCTGAAATAGTACGTATATCTATACCATCAATGCAAGAAGCTGAAGCCTTCAGAATAATTAAAAAAAATGTAAATATTCCTTTAATAGCTGACATTCATTTTGATTATCGTATAGCTATAAAAGCAGCAGAATATGGTGCAGATGGATTACGTATAAATCCAGGTAATATAGGTAATTATCATAGAATTAAACAAGTAGTTTTATGCGCAAAAAATTATAACATTCCTATTAGAATTGGAGTAAATGCTGGATCATTAGAAAAAAAAATATTAAAGAATAACAAATTTCCAACTCCTGAGTTATTATTAGAATCTGCAATGAATAATATAAAATATTTTGAGAAATTAAACTTTGATAATTTTAAAGTTAGTATAAAAGCATCTAACGTTATTCTAGCAATCAAATCATACGAATTATTATCAAAAAATATTGATCAACCCATACATTTAGGTATAACTGAATCAGGAGGTTTATTATCAGGAAGTATTAAATCTTCTATAGGTATAGGTTTATTATTATACAAAGGTATAGGGGATACTATAAGAGTATCTTTAGCAGCTGACCCTATAGAAGAAGTAAAAGTTGCTTTTAATATTTTACAATCATTAAATATAAGACATAGAGGTATAAATTTTATTGCTTGTCCAACATGTTCACGTAAAGAATTCGATGTAATTAATATAGTAAAAATTTTAGAAAAAAGATTACAAGACATAACTATTCCTATGAATGTTTCAATTATTGGATGTTCTGTAAATGGTTTAGGAGAAGCTTTAACATCTACAATTGGGATAGTAGGCGGAAAAAATAGTAGCGCATTATATCAAAACGGAAATAGATTAAAAGAACGTTTAAACAACAAGGAAATGTTAGATATTTTAGAATTAAAAATTAGGAATCAGGCAAATATAATAAAAAATAAAAAAAAACTTATCATAAAATGCAAAAATATATAAAAATAAAATTTTTTATAATAAAAGGTTATAATAGTGAGAAAAAATATTCAATCTATAAGAGGTGTAAAAGATTATTTTCCAAATGAATTAAAATATCTTCATAATATTGAATCCATACTTAAACAAGTATTACATAATTATGGATACCATGAAATAAGATTACCTATTTTAGAAAAAACAGAATTATTTCAAAGATCAGTTGGTAATTTAACCGATATTATTAATAAAGAAATGTATAGTTTTCAAGATAAAAGAGGTAATAATATCACATTAAGACCTGAAGCTACTGTTGGATGTGTTCGTGCCGGAATACAAAATAACTTATTTAAGAATAATCAAATACATCGCTTTTGGTATCTAGGTCCTATGTTTAGATATGAAAGACCTCAATATGGAAGATATAGACAATTTTATCAATTAGGTGTAGAAGTGTTTGGTTTATCTGACATATATATTGAATTAGAATTAATTATGATGTTAAATAGATGTTGGAAATTAATGGGAGTTGATAAACATTTAAGTCTTGAAATAAATTCAATAGGATCTGATAAATCTAGAAAAAATTTTTGTAATAAACTGATTGATTTTTTAAAAAAGTATGAAAACCTCTTAGACACAGATAATAAAAAAAAAATATACAAAAATCCATTAAGAATATTAGATACTAAAAATCCAGATGTATTAGAATTATTAAAGAAAGCTCCCAAAATTTTAAATTATTTAGATTTTAAATCTAAAGATAGATTCAAAAAATTGTGCAATTTAATGAATTTGAATAATATCACATATAAAGTAAACAATAATTTAGTTAGAGGGTTAGATTATTATAATGATATTGTATTTGAGTGGAAAACTATGAATCTTGGCAGTCAAGATACTATTTGTGCTGGAGGAAGATATGATTCGTTATCTTATAATTTAGGAGGTAATGATATACCAGCTATAGGTTTAGCGATAGGTATAGATAGATTATCTATTTTATATAAATTAATATATAAATTAAAATATAATTCTTGTAAAAATAATATTTATGATTTATGTCTAATATCGCTTGAAGAAGAATTATTAATAAAAATTATTCAATTATCAGAATATATAAGAAACATATTCCCTAAAATATCTATATTAACAATTTTAAATAAAGGTAAAATTGGAGATAAACTATCATATGCCAATAAAATTGGTGTTAAAATAGCTATAATTTTAGGGAAAAAAGAATTTATTAATAATACTTATATCATTAAAAATTTACAAAAAAATATTCAGAAGACTGTTGAAAAAAAACTTATAGAAAAAGAACTAAACAAATTTTTTTATTGTTAATTTATTTTTGATAAATTATATAAAATTTAATGAATAATTTTATATAGATTATATTAAGTTTCTTATAAGATATTATCTTTAATAATTAAAAATTATTACTATAAAAATAATTTGATTAAATATTTATTAAATTTTTTAAAAATTAAATAAGGATATTTTATAATGTTAAAAAACAACGTAAATTTTAAAGATTTTGATCCTATTATCTGGAATGCTATTCAAAAAGAAAACAAAAGACAAGAAGAACATATAGAACTAATAGCTTCAGAAAATTATGCTAGCATGTATGTAATGCAAGCACAAGGATCTCAATTAACTAATAAATATGCTGAAGGATATCCCGGCAAACGTTATTATGGAGGATGTAAATATGTTGATATAATTGAAAATATAGCAATAGAAAGAGCAAAAAAATTATTTAATGTTGATTATGCTAACGTACAACCCCATTCCGGTTCTCAAGCAAATTTTGCAGTATATTCTGCATTATTAAATCCTGGAGATACTATTATGGGTATGAATTTATCTCATGGAGGACATTTAACACATGGATCACCTGTTAATATATCAGGAAAATTATATAATGTAATATCATATGGTGTAAATAAAGATCATAAAATAAATTATGAAAATTTATATTATTTAGCTAATAAATATAAGCCTAAACTTATAATAGGTGGATTTTCTTCTTATTCTGGTGTTTGTGATTGGAAAAAAATGAGGGAAATATCAGACAGTATTTCTGCATATTTTATGGTTGATATGTCTCATATAGCAGGATTAGTAATTGCAGATATATACCCTAATCCTATTCCTCATGCACATATTATTACTACTACTACACATAAAACTTTAGGAGGACCTAGAGGCGGTTTAATATTAGTAAAAAAAGGAAATAATTCTTTATACAAAAAGATAAACTCATCAGTTTTTCCAGGAATTCAAGGAGGACCTCTAATGCATATAATTGCTGCAAAAGCAGTTGCTTTTAAAGAAGCTTTAAACAGTGATTTTAAAGAATATCAAAAACAAGTTTTAATCAATTCTAAATTAATGGTTAATATATTTTTAGATAGAAAATATAAAGTTATTTCAAAAGATACTTATAATCATTTATTTTTGATAGATTTAAGTAATAAAAATATTAGCGGAAAAGATGCAGATATAGCACTAAATAAAGCAAATATAACTGTTAATAAAAATTGTATTCCTAATGATAAAAAAAATCCTTTTATAACATCAGGAATAAGAATAGGTACTCCAGCTATAACAAAAAGAGGTTTCCAAGAAAAAGAAATATATAAAATTACTAATTGGATTTGTGATATACTTGATAATATTAATGATAATTATAAAATTTTATCGATAAAAGACAAAGTTTTAAACTTATGTAAACAATATCCTGTTTATAAAACATAAATTAATTTAATAAATATTTTTTTTAATACTTGAAAATATATTTTTAGACCTAATCTTTAATATTAAGATATCACAAAATAATAGTATTTTAAAATATAGGAGAATTTGATATGTCATATCGTTCCTTCTCTTTAATCCCATCTTTTGATGATAACTTATTTTCAGATAGATTTAATCAAATTGATCAAATGTTTAGCAGATTAACTGGAGAAAAACCGTTATCCGAGTCACCTAATTATAATTTTATACAACAAAGTTCCAAAAACTATCAATTAGAGATTTCTGTTCCTGGTTTTCATGAAAATGAAATAGATATTTCTGTGCATAATAATAAATTAATAATAAAAAGCAAAAAAATAAAAGAATCAGAAGAAAGTAAAAAAATAAAATGGATACATAAAGGAATTTCTAATAAAAATTTTTCTTTTGATTTTAGCTTAAATCATAAAATCAAAGTAGAAAGCGCTAAATTAGAACTAGGTTTGCTAAAAATCAACTTTAAATATGAAATTCCGGAAGAAGAAAAACCAAAAAAAGTATTTATTAAAAATAACTTAACAAACAAATAAAATTGATTATTTAAGAACTAATATTTTAATCAAACAACACAGTTATTAATCATAATAACTGTGTTTTTATTTTGTATAACCTTTAGTTTGAATAAATTATTAAATTAAATAAAAAATAAACTTTGATTAATTAGTTTTGTGGTAATTTGATTAAATCATTTTTATAAAATAAATGTTTTAAATTTTTTGAATAGGGTATTTCACCTAAAAATGGTATTTTAAGCATATAATTAATAGTATTTATATAATCTTGGCAATAAATACTTGGTTTTTTAACATTATTGGCAATCCATCCTGAAACATTTAAATTTGAAGATATAATTGCTTTGTATGTTAAAATTGTATGATTTATACATCCTATTTTTAAATTAACTACTATAATAACTGATAATTTTTCTTTTTTAACCCAATCAGAAAATTTATTTTTATTAGATAATGGAGTATACCAACCTCCAGCACCTTCTATTAATAAAAAATTAGATTTTTTACTAATTTTTTTTAATCCTATAGATAAATTTGACATAGAAATTTTATACTTATTTTTTTTATTTAATATGTGAGGAGGAGCTTGTTCTTCAAAAAAAATAGGATTTATTTCTTTATGACTTAATTTAATACTACTATGATTTTGAATCATCAATGCATCTTTATTAAGTATTAGTTTATTATTTTTACATAAAATTGCTGATCCAGAAGCTATAGGTTTATATCCTACTGCTTTGTATCCTTTTTTATGTGCTATTTTTAGTAAAATACAAACAGCAACTGTTTTACCTACAGAAGTATCAGTTCCTGTAACAAACCAACGTTTTATCATAAAATAATTATTCCAAATATTAAATTATAACTTAAAATATATCCATTATTATTTTTTGGCCAATTACTTTCTAAAAAAATTATATCTTTTCTAGTCAACATATTTTTTTTTCTATTCTTTTTTATATAATTAGCTCCAGTACATTTAATTGATAATAAAGCTTCTTTTATATTAGGAAAAGTTAGCTGAATATATTTTTCATAAATTTTTAGTTTTCCCATTGAACATGAATTAATAATATCTTTTACAGATAAAAACTCATTTACATGATCAAAATTATCTAATAAACTCCATGTATTTTTTAATTCTAATAAAGAACCATTTCCTATTGTAGAAAATACAATTTTACCCCCTAATTTAGTTACTCTATATAATTCTAAAATAGCTTTATTAAAGTCACTACACCATTGTAAAGATAGATTACTCCAACAAATATGAAAAGTATTATTTAATAATGGTAAATATTCAATATCACCTTGAATATAATAATTTGCAGTTTTATTTTTTTTTGCTTGATTAAGCATAGATTTTGATAAATCTAAAGCAACAATAGTGTTACCAATATTTAATAATTTTAAAGAAAAAAAACCAGTACCACATCCTGCATCTAAAATAAATTTATTTTTAGGAATTTTAATTTTTGACATTAAAATTTTACCACTGATTTTTTGTAATATTGCATACTTTTCATATTTATTTGCCGCTTTATTAAAAGAACTTCCTATTTTTTTTTTATACATATCTATACTCAAACAATTTATCTAGAAGATAATCTAAATCTTTTCTTTTATGCATAGAATTTATAGTAATACGTAATCTAGATGTTCCAGGAGGTACTGTAGGTGGTCTAATAGCTTTTATCCATAACTTATTTGATTTCAAATAGTTTGATAAATGCAGTGTATTATGATTCTTTCCAATTATTATTGGTTGAATTGCCGAGTTAGATTTTAATAATTTAAATGATGAATTTTTTATACCTAATTTAAAATATTTTATGTTTTTATTTAATTTTTGTCTAAGATGATCTCCTTTTTTAATAAATTTCAAAGATTGAAGGATAGCATAAGCTTGTGCTGATGGCATTGCTGTGCTATAAATTATTTTTTTAGAAAATTGTAATAAAAATTCTCTAATATTTATACTAGATAATACAGCAGCTCCTCCTATTCCAAAAGCTTTACCAAAAGTTATAATTAAAATATCAGGTAATATATTTGCTTTATAACAACTACCTCTACCTTTATCTCCAATTATACCTATACCATGAGCATCATCCACTAATAATAAACTTCCAAGTTCTTTTGACAATTTATATATATCTGTTAATGGAGCAGAGTCACCATCCATGCTAAAAATTCCTTCTGTAACAATCAATGTTTTATTATATTTTTTATTATATATTTTTCTTAAATTATATAAATTATTATGAAGAAATCTATTAAATTTAGCCTTACTTTTGTATGCGGCTTCTATAATTGAAGCATGAGATAATTTATCCGCTAATATTTGATCATTTTTATTAAATAAAGTTGTAATTACAGATTGATTAGCAGAAAAACCAGACGAAAAAAGAACAGCAGATTCATAACCTAACCATTTAGATAATTCATTTTCTAAAAGTTTATGTGATCTACTATATCCTGTAATATGTGTAGAACTACATGAACTTAATCCATAATATTTTATTCCTTTTATAAATGAATTAATGATATTTTTATCATGACTTAATCCTAAGTAATCATTACTTGAAAAATTTAAATAACTTGTATTGTTTATATTAATAAATCTAGGATTGCTATTATCTATAGCAACTCTATTTTTTATTTTGTTATTTATATAAATATTTTTGATAGAAGATTTTATATATTTTTTTAAAATCATTACAATTCTGCATTATAATATTGTAGACTGAAATCATTTTTTTTGTTCATAATATTATTAATTTCTTTATTTAGATTAGAGTCTATTTTTTTTTCTGAAGTTAAACCTAACTTTTTAAATAAAACTAAATCAGTATTTTTATCAGGATTTGAAGCAGTTAAAAGTTTACAACCATAAAATAAAGAATTTGCTCCAGCCATAAAACACATAGCTTGAGTTTGTTCATTCATATTTTCGCGACCTGCAGATAAACGAATATATGAATTAGGCATCATAATTCTAGTTATTGCAATCATTCTAATAAAATCAAATGGGTCAACATCATCGTTATTCTCCATAGGTGTTCCCTTGATTTTTACCAACATATTAATAGGTATACTTTCTGGTGGTTTAGGTAATTTTGATAGTTCTAGTAATAATTTTGCTCTATCATTAATATTTTCACCTAAACCTATAATACCACCAGAGCAAATTTTTATTCCTGAATTTCTAATTATGTTTAAAGTATTTAGTCTATCTTCATATGTTCTTGTAGATATTATTTTAGAATAAAATTCAGGAGATGTATCTAAATTATGATTATAGAAATCTAAACCAGCATTAGCAAGTTTTTTAGCTTGTTTTACAGTTAAAGAACCTAAAGTCATACAAGTCTCCATACCCATTTTTTTTATTTCTTTTATGACTGATTCTAAATGAGGTATATCTCTATCATTAGGATTTTTCCATGCTGCACCCATACAAAATCTATCAGATCCAGAATCTTTAGCTTTTTTTGCTAATTTTAATATATCTTTTAAACCTAATAGTTTTTCTTTTTTAATATTAGTTTTATATCTAGAACTTTGAGGACAATATTTACAATCTTCAGGACAAGATCCTGTTTTAATAGATAACAAAGTACTAATTTGTAATTTATTAGGATTAAAATGTTTTCTATGCACATTCTGTGCTTCAAATATAATTTCTAAAAAAGGTTTTTCAAATAATTTTATAATCTTATTTATAGTCCATACATATTTCATATATTCTCCTTTTTTGTTTTTATTTAAAATAAAGTGTATAGTTATAAATTAAATCTTTTTGTTTATATTTACAATACTAGTTATGAATAATTATGATACTAATTTTGATTTAAAACACATTTGGCATCCGTATTCTTCTATGTGTAATCCTATTACCGCTTATCCGGTAATATCTGCTAAAAAGATATACTTAAAATTATCTAATGGAAAAAGAATTATTGACGGAATGTCTTCATGGTGGTCTGCTATACATGGATATAATAATCCTATATTAAATAGAGCTCTAAAAAAACAAATCAATAAAATGTCACATGTTATGTTTGGAGGGATAACACATCCTCCAGCTATAGCATTATGTAAAAACTTAATCTTATTAACCCCTAAAGAACTTGAATGTATATTTCTCGCTGATTCTGGTTCTGTAGCTATTGAAGTATCTATGAAAATGGCTTTTCAATACTGGCAATCATTAGGTTTTGTAAAAAAAGTTTTTCTTACAATTAAAAATGGATATCATGGAGATACTTTTGCCGCTATGTCGGTTTGTGATCCAAAAAAATCTATGCATAATATTTATAATAATTGGTTACCAAAACATTTATTTGCTAAATCTCCTAAGTCTAAATTTGGAAAAAAATGGCTATCTGAAGATATAAATTCATTTTATGCTTTGTTAAAAGAAAATCATAAAATAATAGCAGGAATTATATTAGAACCAATAGTACAAGGCGTAGGAGGTATGAACTTTTATCATCCTAATTATTTATATGAAGTTAGATTATTAGCTAATTCTTACAAAATACCGTTAATTATAGATGAAATTGCAACAGGTTTTGGAAGAACTGGAAAATTATTTGCATATGAATATGCAAATATTGTACCAGATATATTATGTTTAGGTAAATCTATAACTGGTGGTACAATGACACTTTCTGCTGTAATTTCTACAAGACATATAGCTGAAGTTATAAGTCAAGGAATTTGCAAATGTTTAATGCATGGACCAACTTTTATGGGAAATCCTTTAGCTTGCTCAGTTGCTAATGAAAATATTAAAATATTAAAAAAAAATCATTGGCAAAAACAAGTTAAAAATATTGAAAAACAATTAATTTATAGTTTATTACCATTAAACTCTCATGAAAAAGTATATGACGTAAGAGTTTTGGGTGCTATAGGTGTTGTTGAATGTAAATATATTATTAACATAAAAAAAATACAAAAATTTTTTGTTTCTCAGGGTGTATGGATAAGACCATTTAAAAATCTTATATATATTACTCCTCCTTATATAATAGATAAAAAGTCTTTAAAAAAACTTACTAATGCTATTATTTTATCTTTAAATTACAATGATTTTTTTTATATAAATTTATAAATATTTTAATTATTTTTATTTAAAAACTGAAATAGTTTAATTGTTATTTAATTTATATATCAATACCCAAATAGGTCTCTTACCAACTTTAAAGTCCATTAAAAACTTTAGATAACCATTATTAGCAATTTTATATATTGTTATTTTGTTAGAAATTTCTCCTGCAACAATTAAATATTTATCGTAGTAGTCTATATAAAATGATCTAGGTTGAATTTCTGTTCTATAATTTTTAATATTAAAAATTTCTCCATCTAAATTGACTTTAAATAAAGATATAATATTATGCATACGATCTGTTGTATATAAATATTTACCTGAAGTTGTTATATGTATATCTGCAGACCAAAAATTATTTTTTGAATTTATATAATTAATATTTATAGATTTTAAAAAATTTAATGTATTTAAATTTAAATCTATTTTCCAAACATCAATATTTCCTGTTAGTTCATTAATACTATACATAATATTTATGTTTGGATGAATAACAATATGACGAGGACCACTGTTTTTTGAAGTTTTTATAATAAAATGTTTTTTTAAAACAATTTTTTGATTATTAACAAATTTATACAAATTTATTGAATCATCTTTTAATGACGTTACACACAAAAAATTATTTTTACCAACTACTTTAGAAAAATGACAACCATTAATATTATTAATAATTTGTACATTATTTTTTGGAATACCTTTGTCATCCAGTGAAATTATTATTAAACAATTGCCATGATAAGAACTACAAAATAAATATTTATTATAAAAATCAGAAGAAATATGATTTATACTATTTGTAATATAAATTTTACTAATTTTTTTTAATGTACCATTACTGCCAATTTTAAAAAACAAAATATGAAAATTAGGTCTTATGCCTGCATATAAAATTTTATATTTTTTTATTACTTTTAGCGGTTGTATTTGACCATGAACTTCAATTGTTTGAATTAAATTTAATATTTTTTTATCATTAATTGATATCACTTGAATTTGTTTGCTATCTGAATTTGCAACATAAACAACTTGTTTCATATATCCTCATAGTATTTTTATATCAAATATTATTTTTTATTAAAAACATCAAAATTGTTTAAATAAAAATATATATTTTCATATATTTTAGCATGCTTAGCATTAGATATTTTATTATAATATGTTTAATGAAACTAATAAATTTTCAGTTAATCAAGAATTATTATAAATACATTATATAATTTTATATTTAATTTTTACATAGCAAAACAATTATTTTAAGTTAAATAACTATGATTTTAATCAAAAAAAGATCCAAGTACTATAAATAGTGTTTTATGAAACATAAAAATAATCACTTTTTTAATTAATAATAAAAATTAATATTAAAATAATTTTTTTATAATATAAAATTTATATAATGCAACTATGATTCAAAAATTTAGGCTGTAATTTTATAATATAATATAGATTAATTTAGATTATATAATAATTCTATATAAGTTAACAAAATTGTTAATAGATACCTCAGTAATATAATTTTTAATTTTAATATATAAAATAGTTCTAAAGTTAGACTTCTAAAAAGCAACATTAATTATTAAAAATAATTATTAAAATAAAATGTTAATAAACCAAAAACTATATCTTTAGTTAATAATACTATTAAAAAAAATTTTGTAGAAAAGAATAAATTATAAAATATTAATTTAATTAAATATATTAAAAATATAGAATAAATTTAATAAATTATAGATAAAAAATTCAAATAAAATATTTGTATCAGGTAAATAAAAAATTATGATTTTTTTCAGTTATATAAAATATAAAAGAAAATATTTATATTAATATAGATAAGATATATTTTAAAATTCTAGAAATATAATAGTGTTCAGTTCTGAATAGAATAATTTGCACATATTTATTGAAGTAAATAATATACATGAAAATTAATTTTTTTAAATTAGTTAATATTTATAGTTTATATTAGAAATAATAAATTTTTATAAAAATATTGATTATTATAGCAATTTTTTTAATTATTTCAAAACATTTTATAGTTTTAATATCTAAATTACTTATTTTATTTCATATTATTTATCTTTAGCAATTACTGAAAATAAAATATATATAGTAAGATTTAATAATAGTTTTGGTTTAAATCTATAGGTTAATTTTTTAAAAATATTAAATATTATTAATTGATTATTTATTTTTAATACTATTTTATATTTTTTAATAAAAATCAAAAAAATAAAATTTAGTAAACTAAAATACTTTTTAAGACTATTATAATTATTAAAATATTTAAAATATTTTATAAATATTGACTAAAAATATCTTAGATATTTTTTATTTGTATTAATTTATTTGATAATTATGGTCATAATCAATTATTATAATAATAAAAAAAATAATTCATAAATAAATTTTTTAAATTTATATTTATAACTAATAAAATAAACTTTATTTAAAATAAATAATATTAATATATAAATTTAAAACAATTCATTTTACATATAAATTACGGTAAACAATAAAATGACTATAAAAATAGCGATAAATGGATTTGGTAGAATTGGTAGAATAGTTTTTCGTTTAGCTCAAATGAGATCTAATATAAAAGTAGTAGCAATTAACGATTTAATAGATATTAAATATATGGCTTATATGTTAAAATATGATTCTACTCATGGACATTTTAAAAATAAAATAATTATTAAAAATAATAACATTATTATAGGTAATAATATTATTAGAATAACATCAGAAAAATGTCCATCTAAATTAAATTGGAAAGAATTAGATGTTGATGTAGTAATAGAATCAACAGGAATATTTTTAACAGATGAAATTAATCAAAAACATATTTCATCTGGTGCTAAAAAAGTAATTATTACTGGGCCATCAAAAGATTCAACTCCTATGTTTGTTAGTGGAGTTAATTTTCACAAATATTCTGGACAAAAAATTATATCTAATGCTTCATGTACAACAAATTGTCTAGCACCTTTAGCAAAAGTAATCAATAAACATTTTAATATTATAGAAGGTTTAATGACTACAGTACATGCAACAACTTCAACGCAAAAAACTGTTGACGGACAATCAAATAAAGATTGGAGAGGTGGAAGAGGCGCTTTACAAAATATTATACCTTCTAGCACAGGAGCTGCAATAGCTGTAGGTAAAGTTTTGCCAGAATTGTCAGGTAAATTAACTGGAATTGCTTTTAGAGTTCCAACTCCTAATGTTTCGGTAGTTGATTTAACTGTAAAATATAAAAAAAGTGCAAAATATGAAGATATTTGCACAGTAATTAAAGAATCCTCTGAAACATATATGCGTGGAATTTTAGGATATACTGAAGACCAAGTAGTATCTACTGATTTTAATGGCGAATATTTAACATCAATTTTTGATGCAACAGCAGGTTTGGGACTGAATAACAATTTTGCAAAATTAATATCTTGGTATGATAATGAAACAGGATATTCTAGTAAAGTGTTAGATTTAGCTGTTTTTATATGTTCCTAAAAGTTTAATTTTACATAAAATTATACTATATCTTGTTATATATTTAAAGATATAGTATATATTTTATGAATAATTTTTAAATTCTTTAAATTTTAATTTTATAAAAATATTTTACTATTATTTTTTACAGTAAAATTTTTTCAAAAAATTTAGAAAATTATAGTTTTTATCACAAAAAAATATGATTTGATTAAAATCATCAAAGATCAAATTCCTTTTTGATTTGTTGTGTCCAAAGTTTTATTCTTTTGTTAGTTAATTCTGGCTGTCTATCTTCATCAATGGCTAAACCAGCAAAATAATTTTTATTTATAGCTGCTTTAGAACTATGAAACTTATAACCTATAGTAGGCCAAAATCCAAATATATTTGCTTGTTTTTCCTTGAGAATTTTAAATACTATTCCAATTGCATCACAAAAGTATTCAGAATAATCTTCTTGATCACCACAACCAAATAATGCTATTTTTTTATTTTTAAAATCTATTTCTTTTATTATAGGTAAAAAATCATCCCAATCACATTGTATTTCTCCATAATACCAAGTTGGGATACCTAATATTAATTTATTAAATTTTTCTATTGTTTCTTTTTTTGTTCTAGCAATATCATGTACTTCAACAATATTATTACCTAAATATTCCCCGATAATTTTAGCTGCATTTTCTGTATTACCAGTATCACTTCCAAAAAATATTCCTATTTTTTTCATAATATATTTTTATAATTAGATTTTATTTTTATTTTAATAATAAATGTTTTACAAAGCAATATTTCATATTATTATATTATCAATATCATACAAATTAATTTTTAAATTTAGTTTATATTTCTATAAAAAACTTTTTAATATCTTAATAATTCTTCAAATAACATTTAAACTAATATATTTTAAATAAAACTAATCTTAAATTTTAATCTTATAAAAAATTTAACTTTCAATCAAACATTAAAATATAAAAAGTTAAATAAAAAAATTAATGGTTAATTACATATGACAATACATCTAATGTGGTTTAGAAATGATTTAAGATTAAATGATAATAAGGCATTATATGAAGCTTGTAGAAATCAAAATGCAATAATAAAAGCTATTTATATAGCTACACCTCAAAAATGGAAAAAAAAATTTTTATCTCCTAAAAAAGCATACTTTATTTATAGAAACCTGATAGAACTAAAAAAAGAACTAATTAAAAAAGGAATATTTTTATATTATTTATGTCTAGATAGTAATATTAAAATAAATTCTATTTTAGTAGATTTTTGTAAAAAAGAATCTATTACTCATCTATTTTATAATTATCAATATGAATATGATGAATTAAAACAAGATAATTCAATAAAGGAAACTTTAAATAATATTAACATACAAGTAACTGGGTTCCATGGATGCACAATATTAAATCCTGGTTGTATAAAAAATAAAAATAACAAAATGTATACAATATTTACTCATTTTAAAAATAAAGTTTTAAATATACTAAATACACAAAAATTAGTTTGTTTTCCTTCACCTGAACATAGAAAAAATAACATACAAGAAAATATATTTAATGATATTAAATACTTTAATTATGGTATAGAATATTTTGATGAAACAATATTCCCACCTGGTGAAAAAAAAGCTATAAAAATTTTAAAAAATTTTTCCAAAAAAAAAATTATTAATTATGGTATTTATAGAAATTTTCCATATATAAATCATACTAGCAAATTATCCGCTTATCTCTCATCGGGTATAATTTCCGTAAAACAGTGTTTATTTTACCTAAAAAAATATAATAAAAATATTTTTAGTAACAAAAATGTTTTATTATGGATAAATGAAATAATATGGCGTGAGTTCTTTAAACACCTATTAGTAGCCTTTCCTTATTTAAGTCAAAACAAAACATTAAATACATGGGAAAAAAAGATAAGTTGGAGTCATAATAGAAATTACTTAAATTTATGGAAAACAGGAAATACTGGATATCCAATAATAGATGCAGGAATGAGACAATTAAAAACATTAGGATGGATGCATAATAGAATTCGTATGATTTCAGCTAGTTTTTTAGTTAAAAACCTTTTTATTGACTGGAGAGAAGGTCAAAAACATTTTATGTTAAATTTAATTGATGGAGAATTTTCTTCTAATAATGGTAATTGGCAGTGGATTGCATCTGTAGGTACAGATAATGTACCCTATATTAGAACTTTTAATCCATTTATTCAAAGTAAAAAATTTGATTCAACAGGACAATTTATTAAAAAATATATTCCAGAACTAAAAAATATAAAAACAAAGTATTTGCATGATATTAATTTTTTGATTAAATCTAAAATACCAAATTATCCTAAACCAATTGTTGAATATAAAAAAACCATTAATAAAAATAAAGAAATATTAGCAAAAATAAAATATAAAACAAAAAATTATGAATAATAAAAAATTAGAAAAAATTATAAATAAAAAACTTAATTCATCTGACTTTAAAGATTTTACTCCAAATGGATTACAAATAGAAGGTGAATATTATATAAAAAAAATTGTTACAGGTGTAACAGCTTGCAAGGAACTAATTGACCAAGCAATAAATATTAAAGCTAATACAATTATAGTACATCACGGATATTTTTGGAATAATGAAAAACAAATTATTACTGGTATGAAAAGGTTAAGACTAAAAAGTATATTAAGTAATAATATAAATTTATATAGCTGGCATTTACCTTTAGATATGAATTTAAAACTAGGAAATAATATTAAAATAGCTGAACAATTAGGTATAAAATTTAAAAAATGTATAATGAATAAAATATTTATTGGTGAATTTGAAAAAAATATTACAGCACAAGAATTAAGAGAAAAAATTAAACAAATATATAATCGTAAACCTATTTATTGTGGTTACAAAAGACCTATGTCTAATATCAAAAATTTAGCTTGGTGCAGTGGAGCAGGACAAAAATACATTAATTTAGCTATAGAAATAGGGGCAGATGCATTTATTACAGGAGAAATTTCTGAACAAACTATGCATTATGCAAAAGAAAATAAAATTCATTTTTTTTCAGCAGGACATCATGCAACTGAAATAGAAGGTATTAAATCTTTAGGAAATTGGTTAGTAAAAAAATATAAATTAGATATAAAATTCATAAATATATATAATCCAGCATAAAAACTAGATAATTATTTTTAATAATATTAAAATTAAATAAAAGTTAATTCAAATAAATAAAAATTGTTTGTGTTTTTTTTGTATAAAATATAAAATAAATTTTAAATTAATTATAAATTAAATAAAAATATATTTACATTATGTAAACGATATTTAATAAAAATATTTATCCTTTCTACTATAATTTAATCAAAAATAAAATTTTAAAGATTAAATACTTAAATATTTTAATAAATTAAATAAATATTTCAAATCTTAAATATATAAATATCAAAAATAAAAATAATTTAATATTATTAACTTAATTTAAATTTATTTTGCCATATAAAACATGTTTATTATAAAATTTTTTAAAATTTAATAAAATTATGAAAAACAAAATAAAAGAAACAAATAGAACTTATGATTGGATTTACAATTTAAGTAATACACATTTTGAAAAATTATTTAATAGTTTCATTAATGATCCTAATTCAGTTGATATTAGTGTAAAAAATTTTTTTAAAAATAAAAAATTAAAATTTCAAACAATATTAAGCAATAAATTAAATAAAATAAAAAAAAATAATAAAAAAACAACAGAAATTCAATCAGTAAAGGCTACAAATAATTTGAATCAAGAAATATCTATTTTAAAATACTATTATCGCAAAAACGGACATAAATATGCTTCA